>JACORX010000132.1 GCA_016179165.1 Candidatus Rokuibacteriota bacterium
CTCGTGCGTGTTGACCTGCTCAGGCGTGGGTGACTTGTCCTCGTTGCCGAACAGCCCGAGCATCGGGCACGAGAGGTTCTTCGTGTACTCGATGGGGGCTACCGGCTGGTTTGGCGTGATCTCTTCCTTGGACTGGACCACGCGTCCGCCCCAGCAGTCGATCAGCGCGTCGAAGCCCTTCAGCCGGCACGCGGCCAGAAACCCGTGCCGGCCGCCGGAACAGGTGCCGAACACACCGATCTTGCCGCTGACGTAGGGCAGCGAGCGAAGGTAAATGTTCGCGCCCTCGAGATCGCCAAGCACCCGGGCATCCGGGGCTCCCCCCGCTGCGCGCACCTTGGCCCCGACGTCTTCGGCAGAGCCGTGGCCCTCGCGGAAGTACAGGTTCGGCGAGATCGACACGTAGCCGTGGTGGGCGAAGCGGCGAGTGCACTCCCGGTACCACTCGTCCCAGCCGGGCGCGTGGTGAACGAGCACCATGCCGGGAAAGGGGCCGGCGCCGAGCGGCCGGGCAACGTATGCGTTGATGAGATCCCCGTTGCTTCCCCTCATGGTCACTGTCTCGGCGATCATGCCTTCGTACTGATCGGTCTGATACATGTCCGCATGCCCTCCTAGGCTTGGAACGACACGTGCGCCGCGGTCCACTGCTTCAGCAGATCGGCATCGGGTTCTTGCGCTATGCCCGGCACCCGCGATGTGGCGACTTCCCCAGGGCCGCTCAGCACGATCTCGGGCTTGCCGATATCGTTCGTGTAGAAATAGGAAGAGGGAAAGATATCGCCCGGATACGTGAAGTTTGGCAGCGTGGCCAATTCGGCGCAGATCGCGCCGCCGATGGCGCTCTCGAGCATGCCGCCGACCCAGCAGGGGATCTCATGTTGGGCGCAGAGCGCCTGGATATTTCGCGATGCCGTGAGCCCGCCCACGCGCGCCATCTTGATATTGACCACCTTGCAGCTCCCCAGCCGGATGGCCGCCTGGACATGCGCCAGGCTCAGCGCGCTCTCGTCCAGGCAGACGGGCGTCTCGATACGCTTCTGGAGGTCGGCGTGGTTGATGAGGCTCATCCCGTCATCGGCCAGGGGCTGTTCGATCATGGCGAGGTGGAAGCGGTCCAGCTTTCTGAAGAGGTCGGTATCGGCCGGCGTATAGGCGGCATTGCAGTCGATGTGGAACGTGAAGCGCGGGAAGGTGGATCGCACCGCCTCAACCATGGTCAGGTCCCAGCCCGGCCGGAACTTCAGCTTGATGCGTGGGAAGCCCTGATCGATCGCCCCCTGGATCTTCTGGAGCAGGATATCCACGGAGTCCTGGACGCCGAAGTCGGCCCCGACGGCCACACGGTCCCGCGTGCCGCCGAGCGCTTGATGCAGGGGCAGGCCACGTCGCTTGGCGTCGAGCACCCACCAGGCGATCTCGAGAGCGGCCCGGGCGAACTGGTTACCCTTGACGAAGGCGATGCGGTCTAGAAGATCCTCAGCCGACTCGATGTCCTGGCCGATGATGCACGGCGCCATATGCTCGCGCACGGTGTGAAAGGTGGCGACGGTGTGGTCCGCTGAGTACCCGGGGATATACGGCGGGCAGCTCTCGCCCCAGGCGTAGTGATCGTCCCCCTCCATGCGTACGAGGATGGTGTCGGTAACGTGCTGGTCGGCATAGGACGTCTTCCAGACGAATGCCAGTGGCGGCTTCACCCAGTAGATGTCGATGCGCTGGATCTTCATGATCAGATCGCCCCGAGAAGGTTCAAGCGGCGACACCGCCGCGACGAAATCGCTTGTAGCGCATCTCTACCAGCTCCCGCGCGGGCTGTAAGTCGTGTCGCTTCGGCACAATGATTCGGGTACCGTGAAGCGCTTGGATCCCGTGTACAAGCATGGGCCCATCGTGCTCTTCAAGGATGTCCGACCGCACCTCAAGGACATAGTCCGGCCGAAGCCCCAAGAAGTAGCGGTCGAACGCAGCGTGATGCAGAGCGCACAACGCCAGTCCGTTTCGGACGAGCGGTTCTCCGGCTGGCTCCGCGTCTGCGACGATATGAGCCGCGTCTAGGAGCTCTTCATGGCGCAGACTGCAGAACGCACACTGGCGCCGATAGGCATCGAGCACGCGTTCGCGAAAGCCTCTCTGGTGGAGCCGAGCTCGGACGGTCGCCGTTACGTACATCCGACGGGCCGTGTCTTCATCCTCTCGGATCTGGTGCTCCCGAGGGGCAGCCCTGAGACGAAGATGTTCAGCGTCATCGATCGCGACTGTAAACGCAAGATCGCCCGGTTCATCACCGACAACGAAGACGGGCCACGCCGCGAGGTACTTTCCCTTCACTACTCCATGGAAGTAGATCAGAGGGAGCCGGAGTTCCATGGCCAATCGCAGGCCGCGGTTATCAGGATGAGTAGGATCGGTGCCGCGATACCGGTAACGGAGGAGCCCATTCGCTCCGAATGAATCATCATAGGGGCCTGCTGGTGCCGTCGTGATGGACAAGGGCACGCCGCGAAGCACCTGGGGTTTGAAGATGCCTTGCGGACCCACGAGCGGAATGCGGACACCATCCAGGATGAACCCTACAGACAGGGCGCTGCGTGGAAGAACATCGCCGCTGCGATTTACCTGGTCCTTCAGCCACTCGAAAGCGGCCGCCCTTACCCGGGCGTCCCGCTCCGTATCATCCACAGAGGTTACTCAAGGAACTCACGGCTTTTGCTTTGCCATGGGAGCACGATGTTAGTCGAATCTACACAGAGACGGCAAGCGACAGAAAGGATGATGCCTCTGCGGCCAGTTCGGGCGGTCCGTCCACGACGCGCTGAAGCCGGTGTGATCTAGGGGCCCCCCGCGACGCTCGAGAGCGGGGGGCCCGCGCGGCCCGCGTTTATGTTTGCCGGCCGCCTATGATAAGGTGAGCGGCCATGCGCAGCGGAAGCGCGTACGTCGCCGCTCTGAGGGATGGCCGGGCCGTGTATCTCGACGGCGAGCTGGTCAAGGACGTCACGGTCCATCCCGCGTTTGCCGAGCCGATCAAGTCGATCGCCCGGACGTACGACCGCGCGCGCGCGGCCGCGACGGATCCGGCGCTCACCTTCGCCGAGCCGGGAACCGGCCGGCGCTACAGCAACATGTGGCTCGTCCCGCGCTCGGCCGAGGATCTCGGCGCGCGGCGGCGGGTCCACCGTTTCTGGGCGGAGCCCTCGTACGGACTGATGGGCCGCACGCCCGACCACGTCGCGAGCGTGTTGAGGGCGTTCGCGGCGTGGCGCCAGCTCTTCGACCGGGGCGGGGCGCGCTTCGGCGACCACGTCGTGCGGTGCTACGAGCGCGCGCGCGACGAGGATCTCTACGTCACCTACGCGATCGTGCCGCCGCAGATCGATCGCTCGCAGCCCGCCCATCGGCAACCTGAGCCGTTTCTCTATCCGGGGGTCGTGGCCGAGCGTGAGGGCGGCATCGTCGTCCGCGGCGCCCAGGCCATCGCGACCTCCGCGGTGCTCGCGGACTGGCTGTTCCTCAGCTACATCACGCCGCTGGTGCCGGGCGATGAGGACTACGCGCTGTCGTTCGTCGTGCCGATCGCCGCCGAGGGCCTGCGCCTCTACCCGCGGCGGCCCTTCGCCGCGATCGCGACGAGCATCTACGACTACCCGCTCTC
This sequence comes from Candidatus Rokuibacteriota bacterium, assembly GCA_016179165.1. Taxonomy (GTDB): domain Bacteria; phylum Methylomirabilota; class Methylomirabilia; order Rokubacteriales; family CSP1-6; genus AR37. The sequence goes on from JACORX010000132.1 coordinate 3,656, forward strand.
CTCGCGCTTCGACGAGGTAGACGCGACGGTCGTATTCCACGACGTGTTCGTGCCCTCGGAGCAGGTCTTCATTTACCGGAACGTGGACCTCGTCAACGCCCAGTTCCACGAGTCGCCCTCGCACACGCTCGCCAACTTTCAGTCGCTCGTGCGCTTCTCGGTGAAGCTCGAGTTCATGGCCGGGCTCGCCATGAAGCTCGTCGAGCTCCACAGCAACGAGAAGAACGCGGCCGCCCAGGCCACGCTCGGCGGCGACATCGCCGCGCTCTGCGCGAGCTTCGATGCGCTGGTCCAGGCGGCCGAACGTGGCCCCCTGGTTGTGGGCGGCGTCGCCCGCCCGCACCCCCAGTACATCTACGCCGGGATGAGCCTCCAGCGCCGGCTCATCGTGGACATGATGCGGACGCTCCGCGAGCTGGCGGGCGGCGCGTTCCAGGCCGTGCCCTCGTCCGAGGCAAGCTTCACAAGCCCGGAGACCCGGGCGGACACGGAGCGCTACTACCGGTCGGGCGTGGCGAGCGCGCGCGACCGGATCAAGCTCATCAAGCTCATCTGGGACTTCGTCGGCACCGAGTTCGGCGGCCGTCAGCTCCAGTACGAAATGTTCTACTCGGCTGCGCAACCCGTGGTGAACACCCGGATGTTCAAGGCCTACGATTGGCCGGCGGCCAAGGCCGCCGTCGATCGCTGCCTCGGCGAATACTGAGCCCGTGGCCACGCTCGGCCTCGTGAAGATCGGCGCCCTTGCGGCTGCCGCGATCTATGCGATGGCTGAGAGGACGGGCCGACCAGGCGGACGACGACGCTTAGCGGGAAGCGCTAACCGGTTTGGCTAGCTTGAGACCATAGCGACTGGCCAGCTTCTCGGCCTCGCTCCGGGGCAGAGGTCGAGCCGGGCGGCCACGGCGGGTTTTCTGACGATCGCGCCGTACGGTATGAATCCACTCCAGCGACGGGCTCTTCCGTTTCGCCGGCTGGCGCCTAGAGCTCTTCATCCCCGATCTCCCATGGAGAGACTATATCAAGGAGCGCGAGGTTCTCGCGAAGGTTGATGGCGTTGATCTGCCGCCGGCGCTCGACGTTGACCATATGGCAGAAGTTCCATGAGACCACGGTATGGATTCCGTTGACCGTTGCGACGGAAATGTGCCGCGCATCGTACTCGCCGTTGGTGGGCATCGCTCCGGAGGCCATGTACAGCCGCGCGAGCTCGAGGCTCTCGGCGGATTCCTCGATCACGGTGACCCCGCTCCTGCGCAGCTCCCCCATGATCCGCCCTCTCACCGCCTCCGGGGCCCGATCGACTTCCTCGAGAACGAGAGTGGATATGAAACCCTCCCAGCGTTCTCGAGCCAGCCCGTCGAGAACCCGCCGGGTTACGAGTAGGCGTTCGGTCGGACCGGGATCGCAGACCGCGCCGAAGACGGAAGTGTCGAGATAGACCCTGGCCTTCACGGGAGAAGCTTGGCATCTTGCCGGTGCACCTGGGAAGAAGGGAGGGCCATTGCGCCCAAGCTAGCCGTGGCTTTGTTCTCGGATCAATGTCCACAGTTGGAGACACCCTTGGAGCATTGACAAGGTGCGGGGGCGCGGCGAGTATCTCGTGGAGAAGCTCGAGACGAAGGCGGGCTGGAGCGCGTCCCAGCCCGACGAGGACTGGATGACCGGCTTCCCGCAGGAGATCCAGGACTTCGTGGAGTCGATCGCGCACGGCCGCGAGCCGCTCTCCGCGCGCCGAGCGATCGGCATCGCACCGGGCATGGGGGAGGAGATCATGGACTTCGGGGTCGGGGTCGTCTCGGCGGTGGACTCGTGGAAGGTGGCCCAGCGGGCGGAGGCGCTCGGCTTCTCGCACGTGTGGTTCGCCGACACGCAGCTGATCTGCGCGGACGTCTTCGTCGCGATGGCGCTGGCGGCGGAGAAGACATCGAGGATCCGCCTGGGCACGGGCGTGCTGGTGCCCACCAACCGGATCGCTCCGGTGGCTGCGGCGGCGATCGCGTCGCTTTCCCGGTTGGCCCCCGGCCGCATCGACGTCGGCGTCGGTACCGGCTACACGGCGCGCAATACCATGGGGCTGCCCGCCATGAAGATCGCCGACATGCGCGAGTACCTGCGCGTCGTGCGGGCGCTGCTCCGGAACGAGATGGTCGAGTGGGAGGCTGAGGGCGTCCGACGAAAGATCCGCTTCCTGAACCCCGAGGCCGGGCTCATCGACCTCCAGGCGGCGGTGCCCCTGCACGTGTCGGCCTTCGGCCCGCGCGGGCGGGCCCTCGCCGCCGAGGTGGCCGATGGCTGGATGATCTTCGTCGGGCGGGTGTCGAGCGGCGTGCGCGATGTCGGCGCCATGGTCGAGGCGTGCCGCGCGGCCGGGCGGGCGCCGGAGCGGTTGTACAAGACGGCGTTCACCATGGGTTGCGTGCTCGCGCCGGGTGAGCCTGGTGACAGCGCGCGCGCTCGCGCCCAGGCCGGCCCGTTCGCGCTGACCTTCTATCACTCGCTGATGGATGGCTCACTCACGATGCGGGTGCCGTCGGCGTTCCGGCAGGCCGTCGAGGAGTACCGGCGCATGTACGAGGCCTACGAACCGGCGGACGCGCGGTACCTGACGCTCCACCGTGGCCACTTCATGTTCGTCCGCCCCGACGAGCAGCGCTTTCTCGACGCCTCCATCCTGCGTGACATGACGTTCACCGGGACCGTGGCCGAGCTGCGCGAGCGTATCCGTACCCTCGGTGACGCGGGCTACCAGCAGTTCGCCGTGTTCGTGCCCCCGGACCAGGAAGACGCGCTGGACGACTGGGCCCGCGTGATGGACGGCCTGTAGCCGGGTCAATCTTGAGTAGATACTTCAGGGCTGGGGGAGCCGGCCGGCGCCGCCGGAAGGGCGGCATGCTGCTGGGACATGGGGAAATGGGAGCGCGGACCCCGGTCACCGAGCGTCTGGAGTGCTGGCTTCGCGAGGCCGGCGTCGCCTTCGAGATCGTCGAGCACGCGCCCGTGCACACCAGCGAGGAGGCCGCGCGCGCGGGGCACCCGGCTCGAGGAGGGGGCGAAGGCGCTCGTGGTGCGTGCCGAGGACCGCTACGTGCACCTCGTCCTGCCCGCCCATCTCAGGGCCACAACGCGCTGCTCCGTTTGCCGCTTCGCCCGGCCCGCCTAGCCCACCGCATGGTCACCGGATCAGGAGAGCCCTCGTGATCGAGCTGACGCCGGAACAAGAGACGATTCGACAGACGGTGAACAGGATATGCCGCGAGAAGCTCGCCCCGAGAGCCGCGGAGATGGACAGGACCGGCGAGTTTCCCTGGGACATCCTCAGGGAATTCGCCACTGCGGGCGTCGCGCACATGTTCTTCCCGGTGGAGTACGGCGGCCTCGGCGAGGACCTCGTCACGAGCACCATGGTCATCGAGGAGATCGCCCGGGTGAACGCGGCCACCGCGCACACTTTCACCGGCGTCGCCAATAGCCGGCTCCCGCTCCTGACTGCCGGGACCGACGAGCAGAAGCGGCGCTACATGCCGTTGCTCATTCGCGAGGCGGGGGTCACGTGCCTGTCGATCACGGAGCCGAATGCGGGCTCCGATGTGGCCGCGATGGAGACGCGGGCCGTCAGGGACGGGGACAGCTACGTCTTGAACGGGCGCAAGTGCTTTGCGACGAACGGCTCGGTCGCTGTCCTGTACTTCATATTCGCGGTGACCACGCCGGGGGCCGGGGCGCGGGGAATCTCGTGCTTCCTCGTCGAGCGGGGGACGCCGGGGCTCCGGCCAGGCCGGGTCGAGGACAAGGTGGGGCTCAGGGCGTCCAACGTCTCCGAGCTGATCCTGGAGGACGTGCGCGTGCCTGCAACGAACCGGCTCGGGGGCGAGGGCGACGGGTTCAAGATCTGCATGCGGGCGCTCGACAAGGCCAGGCTCGATGCCGCGGCCCTGGGCGTGGGGCTCGCCCAGGGCGCCCTCGACTACGCGGTCGCGTACGCCAAGGGCCGGGTGCAGTTCAAGCAGTCCGTGGCCGAGTTCCAGGGGATGCAGTTCCTGTTCGCGGACATGGCGACGAGCGTGGCGGCCGCCCGCGCGCTCACCTACGAGACGGCGCGGAGGATGCAGGCCAACGACAGCTCCACGGCGCACTTCTGCGCCATGGCGAAGCTTTGCGCCTCGGACATGGCCATGAAGGTCACCGTAGATGCCGTGCAGGCACTCGGCGGGTACGGCGTGCTCAAGGATCACCCGGTGGAGCGCATGATGCGGGACGCCAAGATCCTGCAGATCTTCGACGGCACGAACCAGATTCAGCGGATGATCATCGCGCGCGGCCTGCTCGGCGGGGCGGCGGCTGGACCTCGCGCCGCACCGGGCGGACGGAATTTCAGCTGAGGGCTGTATCCCGCCCGATACGTTTGACAGCCCATCGGGCTGATGAGTATCGTGACGACATCAAGGAGGGGGAGGCTTTCGCGAAGCCGCGGGGGAATGTATCCACCGTGCGACATTGACAAGGTGCGGGCGCGCGGCGAGACTTGGCCCGTGGACCCCGAGATGCGCGAGGCCTTCAACCGGTTGGGTACCGACCTGCGCGGAGAGATCCGGTCCTCCACCGCTGAGACGCGGGCCTATGTTGACGATCGGATCCGGGCTTCCACCGCCGAGACGCGCGCCTACATTGACGAGCGTGTCGAGACCTCCACCGTGGAGATGCGCGGCTACATGGATGAACGGTTTCGGGCATCCACCGCCGAGATGCGCCGCTACTTCGATGTAGTTGGCGAGTCGCTTCGTGGCGACATCCGTGCCGTCGCCGAGCTCGTTGCGCTTTCGAACGAAGGTTCGAAGCGGCGAGATGACGAGCAAGCGGCGCGGACCGACCGTCTCGAGGGCAGGGTTCTGAGGCTCGAGGTGCGCGTCACGAGCCCGAAAGACAACCGGAAGCCCCGCCGGCCGCGCCGACGGCGGTGACTCGCGCCGGCTCGACGCTTCGCGTCGGATTCATCGGCGCCGGTTTTTCTGCGCGCCTGCACGCCGAGGCCTATCACCAGGTCCGCGGGTTGGATGTGGCGCTCACGCGGGTCGCGGCCGCCCGGCCGGAGCGGGCGGCGCGGTTCGCCGAGGAGTTCGGTGTCAGCGCGGTGGCGGCCAGCGCCGAGGAGGTGCTCGCCGCGACCGACGTGGACGTGGTCGACCTCTGCGTGCCGACGTCGCTCCACGCGCCGCTGGCCATCGCGGCGGCCCGGGCCGGCAAGCACGTGATCGTCGAGAAGCCGCTCACGGGCTGCTTCGCCCCGCCCGCGACCCCGCGGGCCGAGATGCTCCGCCGCGCCCTGGCATCCGGCGACGAGATCATCGCCGCCTGCGGCGAGGCAGGAGTCCGGCTCTGCTACGCGGAGAACTGGGTCTACGCCCCGCCCATCCAGCGGGCGCGGCGCCTGTTCACCGCCGCGGGCGGGCCCATTCTGCGCATCGTCGGCGAGGAAAGCCACGGCGGCACGCACGCGCCCATCAACAAGCGCTGGGAGACGGGCGGCGGCGGCTCGCTCATCGGCAAGGGGTGCCATCCGCTCGGCGCCGCGCTCTACCTGAAGGCCGACGAAGGGCGCCGGCTCCACGGCCGGCCCGTGCGCCCGCGCGCGGTCATGGCCGAGACCGCCCAGCTCACGGAGACGGCAGCCTTCACGACGGCGGGGCGGCCCTTCCTCAATACGGTGCCGGGCGCGGACGTGGAGGACTGGGGGACGCTCCTCCTCACATTCGACGACGGCACCGTGGCGCAGATCACCGGCGGCGACACCGTGCTGGGCGGCATCCGGAACCAGCTGGCCGTGTACGCGGCGCGCGCCGTCGTGTTGTGCAACATCAACCCCAACGACTCCGTGCAGGCGTATGCGCCGGATGCGGCCGTGTTCGGCGACGAGTATCTCGTCGAGAAGCTCGAGACCAAGGCGGGCTGGAGCACGCCCCAGCCCGACGAGGACTGGATGACAGGCTTTCCTCAAGAAATTCAGGACTTCGTGGAGGCCATCGCGCACGGCCGCGAGCCGCTTTCGGGCGCCGCGCTGGCGCGGGATGTGCTCGCGGTGATTTACGGCGCCTACGTCTCGGCCGCGGAGGGGCGGCGGGTAGAGCTGGCGCAGTACCTGGCGGACTAAAGCCCCCTCCCCCCGCCCTCTCGCTCGATGCGGTACACAGACGCCGTCCGTTCAAGTCTTCGAATGATTTCCCGGGTTCGGAGCGGCCTAGGCGGTATGTCGCCGGAGCCGTTCACGGAACTCTGCGCTTGATCCCTCTCCCCATTGGGGGAGAGGGCGGGGTCAGGGGGAATGTATCCACCTCGCGACATTGACAAGATGCGGGAGCGCGGCGAGACTTGGGCCGTGGACCACGGGATGCGCGAGGCCTTCGACCGGTTGGGCGCGGACCTCCGCGGCGAGATCCGGTCCTCCGCCGTAGAGGGTCGCGTGTATGTCGACGGGTCCATCCAAGCCTCCGCGGCCAAGACGCGCGCCTACATTGACGAACGCCTCCAGACATCCACCGCCGAGATGCGCCGCCACTTCGAAGTGGTTGGCGAGTCGCTTCGTGCCGACATCCGCGGCGTCGCCGAGCTCGTGGCGCTTTCGAACGAAGGGTCGAAGCGGCGAGATGACGAGCAGGCGGGGCGGACCGACGGTCTCGAGGGCAGGGTCCTGAGGCTCGAGGTGCGCGTTACGAGCCTGGAGGACAACCGGAAGCCCCGCCGGCCTCTCCGCGGGCCGTAGCCCCGGCGCCCTAGTTCAGCTTCACGATCTCGATCGGCTCCGAGGCGCCCTCGCGGATGATCGGGCGCCGGCAGAGGGCCGGCAGCCGAATGGGCGCGGCGAGGAGAGCTGCCTGGGCAGGAAGGTGGTATGCCAGAGGCACTGCGGATCGAGCTCCGCCGCCGCCCGTCCACTCTTGGCAACATGACGCGGGCTCTGTACCCGTCTGCGGGCCTGGCGAAAGCCGGGGGCTTCCCGTCAATCGTCGTGAGCTGGAGGCAGCACCGGGTAGACCGCCGTCACCTCGACACGTTCCTCGGACTCACAGGCCTGGAAGCGGGCGGGCACTTGCCTTTGCTCTTTCCCCATGTCGTCAGCTTCCCTCTGCAGATGACGATTCTCACTCACCCCATGTTTCCGGCTCCGATCTGGGGCGCACTCCAGGTCCGAAACCACCTGCTCCAGCACCGCAGGATCACCACGGGCGAAGTGCTCGAGATCGAGACACGGGTTGCGGGCCAGCGATTCCTGGAAAAGGGCGCCGAGGTGGACTTGCACAGCACCGTGCGCTCGGGCGCGGACGTGGCCTGGGAGAGCCTCAACACCTTCTACTACCGTGGCCGCTTCGGCCCGCCAGGCGAGGCCTCCACGCCGGCTCGCTCGCCGGAGGAAGTGGGGGAGGTGTACGCGCGCTGGCGGATGCCGTCTGGGACGGGCCGACGCTTCGGGGAACTTACCGGAGACTACAACGGCATTCACCTCTGGTCCTGGTACGCCCGACTCTTCGGATTCAAGGGAGCGTTCCTGCACCCCCAGCTCTCGCTGGGGCTCTGCATGGCGCGCCTGGCAGGCCGGGAGGACCGGGAGGGCCAGTGCCTGGACGCATGGCTCAAGGGACCGGTTTACTATGGTTCGGCCGTGACATTGCGGGCGGTCGTCTCAGAGAGCGACAGGGTTTTCGCCCTGCTCGCCGACGAGGACGAGAGACCCCGCATCGTGGGGCGCTGGAGCCTCGCCAAAGCGAAATGAAAAGCGAGGTCGGATCGCCTGCCGTCGCGTTCGCGCTAGAGGACACCGCCGGGACCGTGCATGGTCTCGAGCAGTATCGCGGCCGCTGGCTGCTGATGGTCTTCCACCGGCACCTCGGCTGACTGCCCTGCCGTGAGCACCTGTCGCAGTTGCGACGGCACGAAGACCAGGTGGAGAGGCTGGGGATCGAGATCGTCGCTGTGACATTCGAGGCTCGCGAACGTGCCGAGGAGTACGTGCGCGAGACGGGGCTCCCGTGGCCCCTGCTGATCGACCGGCGGCGGGTCCTCTATAACGCCTATGGCATGGGGCGGGGTCGACCGTCAGCCATCTGGGGGCCCGCCACCTGGTGGGCGTACATCCGTTTGATCGGCCGAGGTCGCCGGCTGAGGCGTCCAACTGGCGACATCCACCAACTGGGCGGAGATGTTCTCGTGGACCTCGCGGGGCGGGTAGCGTTGCATCATGTCGGGAAAGGCCCGGCGGATCGACCGGCGGTTGACGCGCTCTTCGACCGGGTGCGACAAGGCCGGCGTGATTTCCGTTAGGCTTGGGATCAGATCGACGGCGCGTTCGAGCTCCAGCGTTGACAGGGTGCGGGAGCGCGGCGAGACTTGGGCCGTGGAGCCCAAGCCGCTCGGCCCGAAGCCCGCACGCTGATGGACACGGTCTTCGACGCCTTCATGGCCGCCGCGAACGCCGCGCCGGATCATTCCTTCCTCTGCGCGCCGCCGTCGCCCGGGCGCGCCTATCATCCGGACGGCGTCGAGTACACGTACGCGCAGGTCCGCGCCGAGGCGCTGGCATTGCGCGCGCGCTACGCGGCCGCCGAGTATGGCCACGGCCATCGCGTCGGCCTTCTCTTCGAGAACCGGCCGGAGTTTTTCTTCCACTACCTGGCCCTCAATGCCCTCGGCGCCGGCGTGGTCCCCATCAATCCCGACTATCGGCACGACGAGCTCCTCTATCAGATGGACCATTCCGGGGCGGAGCTGGTGGTGACGATCCCGGCCCGCATGGACGCCCTCGAGGAGGTGGCGCGCGAGCGCGCGAAGCAGCTGCCCGTGGTCGATGCCGAGGAGCCGCCAGCCGCGCTCCCCAAGGCGGGCCCGGCGCCGCGCAAGGACGCGCCAGGGCTCGACACCGAGTGCGCCCTTCTCTATACCTCAGGCACCACGGGGCGGCCCAAGGGCTGCATCCTCACCAACCACTATTACCTCAACGCCGGCGCCTGGTACCGCGACATGGGCGGGCGGGCCGCCATCGAGCACGGGCGCGAGCGCTTCATGAATCCGCTGCCCCTCTTCCACATGAACTGCATGGCGGTGACGGCCACGTGCGCCATCCTCACGGCCAACTGCCTCATCCTGCCCGAGCGTTTCAGCCCCCGCCGTTGGTGGCCCGACGCGGCAGCCTCCCGCGCGACCATCATCCACTACCTGGGCGTGATGCCCCCGCTCCTCCTCAACCAGGAGCCCGCGCCCGAGGAGCGCCGGCATCGCATCAAGTTCGGGGTCGGCGCCGGCGTCGAGCCCCAGCTGCACGAGCCCTTCGAGACGCGCTTCGGTTTCCCCCTCGTCGAAGTGTGGGGCATGACCGAGACCGGCCGCATCCTGGCCGATCGCTTCGAGCCGCGCGAGGTCCACACGCGCGCGTTCGGCCGGCCCCACGGCGGGTTCGAGGCGCGCGTCGTCGACGAGCAGGATCGGGAGCTGCCGGCGGACGTGCAGGGCGAGCTTGTTGTCCGCTGGGGCGGACCGGAAGGCCCTCGGCACGGTTTCTTCACCGGCTACCTGAAGAACGCGGAGGCGACCGAGGAGGCGTGGCGCGGGGGCTGGTTCCACACGGGCGATGCGGTGCGCCGGGACGCGAGCGGCATGCTCTACTTCGTAGACCGCAAAAAAAACATCATCCGCCGCTCCGGCGAGAACATCGCGGCGGCGGAGGTGGAGGCCTGTCTCCAGGCCCACGAGGCCGTGGCCCAGGTGGCGGTGCTCGCCGTGCCTGACGAGATCCGCGAGGAGGAGGTCATGGCCTGCGTGGTGCCCATGCCGGGCTCGGTGGCCGACGCGCGGCTGGCGAATGATCTCGCGGACTGGTGTCTCGGCCGGCTCGCCTACTTCAAGGCCCCGGGCTGGATCCTCTTCGTCGACGGCCTCCCCACCACCCGCACCCAGAAGGTGCAGAAGACCCAGATCTTCCCTCCGGGCGAGGACCCGCGCCGGCGCCCCGGCTCGCTCGACCTCCGCGCGCGGAAGAAGCGCGGCTGAGGTTTTCGCGCTCGGCCATTCAGACGATTGGCCAGCGCGAGCGGGGGAAGGTGATGCCGGTCCTTGCCTGGAGCCGCTCGCCGATCTCCTGCACCTTGCCGAAGAGCCGGGCCTCGTCGACGAACGACTGACGGTGGTCCTCCACGACGACGCGACCGTCCACGACGACCGTGTGGATGCTGCGGCCGTCGGCGTTGTAAACGAGGTTGTTGACCGGATTGAAGAGCGCCTGCCATTCCGGCCGCCCGGTATCGAACAGCACGAAGTCTGCCCGCTTGCCGGGCTCGATGGAGCCCTGCTGGTCGCCGACGCCGAGAGCCTGCGCGCCGAGCACCGTGGCCATCTCGAGGGCGGACTCGGCGGGGATCTGGCGCGTGTCCTGGCGGGCGTCCTTGTATTGGATCGCCGCCATGTTCATCGTCCGGACCATGTCGAGGTGGTTGGAGTTGTTGGGCGAGTCGCAGCCGAGGGCGACCTTGACGCCCTTCGCCAGCAGCTCGGGCATCCGGCCGTGCTCGGGCACTCCGCGGCCGCTCTTGGCGGCGGTGACGGGGCACATCACCACGGGGGTCCGCGTGCGGGCCAGGCAGTCGATCTCGGCGTCGTCTATCCCAAGCACGTGCGCGAGGAGCATGTTCGGCCCGAGGACGCCGAGGGACTCGAGGTATTCCGTCGGTCGCCGGCCATGGCGGGCGGCGTATTCCTGCCGCGCCGTGGGCCCGCTGTTGTGGTGGAGCGTCAGCGACGTGCCGTGCTCGTCGGCGGCGCGCTTGAGCGCCAGCAAGAGCTCGGCGCTGCAGGTGTCCGCGGAGAACGGCATCGCCCAGGCCCGCATGCGGCCCTGAAGGCGCCCATGCCATTTCTTGATAAATGCGGCTGTCCGGGTGGTAGCCTCGCCGGTCACGTAGCGCGGCAGCTTGAACGGGGCGTCCCCATCGGTGACGCATTCCCCCAGCATCACCCGGATACCGGAGTCCTCGTAGGCTTGGAGACACGCGTCGGGGAACTTCGTGCTGCCCGGATCCACGAAGCAGACGGTTCCATTCTTCAGCAACTCGACAAGGCCGAGCAGGGTCGTGTGGTACTCCTCCTCCTCGGTCATCGCGTTCTGCAGGGCAAACACGTGGACGAGCGGGCTCGCCTGCTCGTCGGGGAAGATCCCGCGGACGGCGTGCGCGTAGCTGATGTGCATGTGGCCGTTGACGAAGCCCGGCGTGACGAGCAGGTGTCGCGCGTCGATCACGCGGTCCGCGCGGAGCGCGGCGAGATCGGTCGCCTTCCCGACCCGGCCGATCCGGCCGTCCTCGACGAGGATCGAGGCGTCGCGGATGATCCGGCGTGCGCCATCGAGCGTCAGGACGTACTGCGCGTTCTCGATCTTGAGCGTGCGGTCGGGCATGAGCGTGACCTCCGTCTGTCAAGTGGTCAGTCGAGCGGGACGGGGTGCAATTCTAGCACCGTCCTTGACCCCTCCCGTCCGCCAGACTAAGCTTTCGGCACCTCGAGCACGGAGCACCCCACGGAGGAAGCGGGCATGACGCATGGAGCGCAGCACGCGGACGGCGCCTGGATCGGCCGGCCGCTGAAGCGGCGGGAAGATCATCGTCTGCTCGTGGGGGCGGGGCGCTATGTGGACGACATCTGCCCGCCTGGCTGCGCCCACGTGGTGCTGCTTCGCTCGCCCCACGCCCACGCGCGGGTAACCGGGCTCGACGTCGAGCGAGCGCGGCGCGCCCGCGGCGTCGTGGCCGTCGTGACGGGAGTCGACGTCAGCCACCTGGCGCCGATGCCGGTGAACCGCATCATGCCGGGCATGCGCGTACCGCCCCATCCGATCCTCGCCGACAAGCTCGTCCACGCCGCCGGCACGCCCGTGGCCGCCGTGGTGGCGGACAGTGTCTATGCCGCGCGCGACGCCATCGATCTGATCGATGTCACGTACGAGCCGCTTCCGGCCCTGCCCGAGCCGGAAGGCGCGGTGGCCGACGGAGCGCCCAGGCTCTACCCCGAGATCGAGCGGAACCGGTCCTTCACGCGCACGCTGCGCGAGGGTGACGCCGCGCGGGCTATCGCCGGCGCGGCGCGCGTCGTCTCGCTGCGCGTGGTCCAGCAGCGGCTGTCAGCCGTGGCGATGGAGCCGCGCTCGGTGCTCGCCACCTTCGATGCGTCCACCGAGGAGCTGACGCTCTGGACGTCCTGCCAGGCGCCCTTCCGGGTTCGGGCCGAGGTGGCGCGGCTCCTCGATCTCCCCGAGTCGCGGGTGCGGGTGATCGCGCCTGATGTCGGCGGCGGCTTCGGCGTCAAGACAGGGCCCTACCGCGAGGAGGTACTGCTCGGCTGGCTGGCCCGCCGGCTGGTCCGGCCCGTGAAATGGGTGGCCACGCGGGGTGAGGACCAGATCACCACGAATCACGCGCGCGGCTCCGTCTGCGAGGGCGAGCTGGCCGTGGACGCCGACGGGCATATCGCCGCGCTGCGAGCGCGCATCACGTCACCGCTCGGCGCGTCGCTGATGAACGCCGCCCCCGGCTCGCCGTGGAACCACGCGCGTCTCCTGCCAGGGTGCTACGTCGTGCCGGCCTCCGACATCACCGTCACCGGTGCGCTGACCACGACGACGCCCGTCTCCGCCTACCGCGGCGCCGGCCGGCCCGAGGCCTGCTTTGTCATCGAGCGGCTGATGGACACGGCCGCGCGCGTGCTTGGGCTCGACCCCGCCGAGATCCGCCGGCGCAACTTGATCCCGGCTGACGCCTTCCCGTTCAAGACGGCGACGGGACAGGTGTACGACTCGGGCAATTACCAACTCGCTCTCGAGACCGCGCTCACCGCAGCGGACTACGCGGGGCTGCGGCGTGCGCAGGCCGCGCGCCGGGAGCGCGGGGAGATCGTGGGAATCGGCCTCGCGTCCTACGTCGAGCCCTGCGCGCTCGGCTGGGAGAGCGGCAGCATCAAGGTCGAGCGTTCGGGGCGGGTGACGGCCATCACCGGATCGAGCGCCCACGGGCAGGGGCACGAGACGACGTTTGCCCAGATCGTGGCGGACCACCTGGGCGTCACGCCGGACGACGTGGTCGTGGTCCACGGCGACACGCGCTCGGGGCCCGAGGGCTTCGGCACCTTCGGTAGCCGGAGCGTCGCGCTCGGTGGCAGCGCGCTCCAACGCGTCGCCGTCGACGTCCGCGAGAAGGGTCGCCGCATCGCGGCGAGGCTCCTCGAGGCGGCCGTGCCCGACGTCATCGGCGTCAGCGGCGGCTTCCAGGTGACCGGCGTGCCGCAGCGGCGTGTGATGTGGCGCGAGGTGGCGGTCGCGGCCTACGCGGGCGGCCACGCGCTGCCGGCAGGCGACACGCCGGGCCTCGAGGCCACCACGTACTTTCAGCCCGAGACCGAAGTCTGGACCTTTGGCGCGATCGTCTGCGCGGTCCGGATCGAGGCGGAGACCGGGCGGCTCGTCGTCGAACGGTTGGTGTGGGTGGACGACGCCGGCACCGTGATCAACCCACTACTCGCCGAGGGCCAGCTTCACGGTAGCCTCGCCCAGGGGCTGGGGCAGGCGCTCCTCGAGGCGATCGTCTACGACGGCGACGGCCAGCTCTTGACCGGCACGCTCATGGACTACGCGATTCCGCGCGCCGACGAGGTGCCGCACGTCCTGATCGAGAAGACGTGCACGCCCTCGCCGCGCAACCCGCTCGGGGCCAAGGGCGTGGGCGAGGCCGGCTGCATCGGCATCCCGCCCGCCATCGTCAACGCCGCGGTCGACGCGCTGTCGCCGCTGGGCATCACGCACCTCGATATGCCCCTGACCCCCGCGCGCCTCTGGGCCGCCCTCCGGGAGGCGAAGCGCTAGTTGCGCGAACTCTGGGACTTCTTCTTGGGAAGGGCCTCGAGCGCGTGCTCGCAGGCCTCGAGCGTCTTGGCCACGTCGTCCGCGGTGTGCACGAGCGACATGTACATCTTCTGCGTGTTCTTCACCACGCCGCGCTTGATCAGCTCGGTGGTGAAGGCCTTGGCGAGCGCGCCGTCCGCCTTCTGGACCGAGCGGTAGTCTACGACGGGCTGATCGGTGAAGAGGACGTCGAAGACCACGGGCTCGCCAACCACTTGCGCGGGCAATCCGGACTTCTGGACGAGCTCGCCGAGGCCGGCCATGAGGCGCTTGCCGGTGGCGAAGATAGTGTCGTAGGCGCCGGGCTTGCGCAGCTCGGAGAGGGTGGCGAGGCCGGCCACCGCGGCAATCGGGTTGCCGTTCAGCGTGCCGGACTGGGAGATGAAATCCCCCTTGCCGTCGTACGCCGGGTCGAACGGGCGCATGAGCTCCTCGGAACCGCACACGGCGGCCAGCGGGAAGCCGCCGCCAACGATCTTGCCGACGGCGGCGAGGTCCGGCACGACCCCGTAGTACTGCTGAGCGCCGCCGTAGGCGAGGCGGAATCCCGTCACCACCTCGTCGAAGACGAGGAGCACGCCGTGGCGGCGCGTGATCTCCCGCAGCCCCTGCAGGAAGCCGGGCTGGGGCGGCACGAGGCGCTGGAACGGCTCGACGATGACCGCGGCCAGCTCGTCGGCGTGCGTGGCGATGATGCCCTCGACCGTGCCGAGATCATTGAACGGCGCGATCAGCACCTCGGCCTCGAGCGCATGCGGGATGCCCGAGGAGTCGGGCACGGGAGCGGGGAAGGCCTTGGGCGAGCGCGGCGCCGAGCTCATCATGGAATAGTCGTGGGCGCCGTGGTAGCCGCCCTCGAACTTCAGGATCTTGTCGCGCTGCCGATACGTGCGGGCGACGCGCAAGGCGAAGAAGGTCGCCTCCGAGCCGGTGGAGGTGAAGCGCACCTGCTCGGCGCACGGCACCGCCCGGCAGATCTCCTCGGCCAGCTGGATGATGGGCTCGTTGACCATGAAGTACGTGCTGCCGCCCTCGATCTGCGCCCGCACCGCGGCGACCACCGCCGGGTGCGCGTGGCCGAGGATGAGCGGGCCTGAGGCCAGGACGTAGTCGATGTACTCGCGCCCGCTGACGTCGTAGATCTTCGAGCCCTTGCCGTGCTTGACGACGAAGGCTGCGTCCTCGGCATAGCGGGATGTGCCAAGCACGCCGCCGGGCAGGCGCCGCTTGGCGCGCTCCAGGAGCTCGGTTTCTTGAGCGGATCGGGTTCGGGTCGTCTCGGCCATGGCCTGCCTCCTTTGAGAGAGGACATTCTATACCATCTGACGCCTCTGCTATCATGCCGGCCATGTTCCTGATCGGCATCGATGTGGGCGGCACGTTTACCGATCTCACCGCGATCGACGAGGCCACAGGCCGCGTGGTGGTCACCAAGGTGCCGTCGGAGCGGCGCCGCGAGGCGGCGGCGGTCCTCACCGGCCTCCGCGCCCTCGGCATCGAGAGCCGCGACGTGCGGCGGGTGGTCCACGGAACGACGGTCGGCACCAACGCGGTGCTCGAGAGGCGGGGCGCTCCCGTCGCGGTCATCACGACAGCGGGCTTCCGCGACCTCATCGAGATCGGACGCACCAAGCGCAATATCCCCGCGCTTTTCGTGCCGACCTTCGTGCGTCCGAAGCCCGTGGTTGACCGCAAGAGCCGGTTCGAGGTGACGGAGCGGCTCAACGCCGATGGCTCGGTGCTGGTGCCGCTCGACATGGGATCCGTGGACCGCGCGCTCGACGCCGCCTTCGCGACGGGCGCCGAGGCCGTGGCCGTCTGCCTGCTTCACGCGTATCTCAACCCGGCGCACGAGCACGCCATCGCGGACGCGGTGAAGGGCAAGCGCCCTGGTCTCCCCGTGTCCTGCTCGGCCGACGTCGTGGCGGAGTACCGCGAGTTTGAGCGCTTCTCGACCACGGTCCTCAACGCCTACATCCAGCCGCTGATGGAGCGCTACCTGGACGCCCTCGAGCGGGAGCTGGTCGCGTCGGGGTACCGGACCGGCGTCCTCACAGTCGGCTCGAGCGGCGGGGTCTTGACGGCCGAGACCGCGAAGCGGCTTCCGCTCAAGACCATCTTCTCGGGCCCAGCCGGAGGTGTGAGCCAGGCGGTCTTCGTCGGCCGCCAAGCCGGGCTCCAGGACCTCATCACCTACGACATGGGCGGCACCAGCACGGATGTCTGCCTGGTGCGGAGACTCTCACCCACGATCGCCACCGACAACCTGATCGCCGCCTTTCCCGTGAAGACCCCTCAGGTGGACATCAAGAGCGTGGGGGCGGGGGGCGGCAGTATCGCCTGGGTCGACGTGGATGGCTCGCTCCAGGTGGGGCCTCACTCCGCTGGCGCCGACCCCGGGCCTGCCTCCTATGGCCTTGGCGGCCGCGAAGCCACGGTGACCGACGCCAACCTGCTGCTGGGACGGGTCAGCGCGAGCCGACCCCTTGGCGGGACGATCCGGCTGGATCCCGCTCTGGCCCGGGAAGCGATCGAGCGCATGGCCGCCAAGCTCGCCGGGCTCGACCTCCACCGGCTGGCCGAAGGCATAATCAGGATCGCCGTGGCCCGCATGACCGCCTCGATCCGAGAAATCACGATTCAACGGGGCCACGACCCGCGCGACTTCACGCTCCTGGCCTTTGGCGGCGCCGGGCCGATGCACGCGATCCCGGTGGCCGAAGAGCTGGAGATCACGCGCATCCTTGTCCCCCGCCACCCTGGGAACTTCTCGGCCCTCGGCCTCCTCGCCTCTGACATCAAGCACGATGCGGTGCGGACCCGGATCGGCAGGCTCTCAGAGGCCGGGCTTGGACGGCTCCGCCGAACCTTTAGCGAGATGAAGACCGACGGCGCGGCCGAGCTGAGCGAGGAGGGGTTCGCCGCATCCGACATGCGTTTGCACTGCTCGCTCGACCTCCGCTACCTGGGCCAGGCCTTCGAGCTGGCCGTGCCAGTGGACCCGGAGACCATGACTGCCTCGGGGATTGCCAGCGACTTCCACGGCCGGCACCTGGAAACCTACGGCCACGCGGACGAGACGGGGGAGGTGGAGGTCGTGAACCTGCGCCTCACGGCCTGGGGCCTGGTCCCCAAGCCCGACTTTCCTCCGTACCGGAGCGAGACTGTCACGCTCGGCGAGGCCCGGATTGAAGAGCGCCCGGTCTATTTCAACGACAGCTTTCTCTCCTGCCCCGTGTATCAGCGCGAGCGCCTACCGGCCGGCGCGGGCTTGAGCGGCCCAGCCATCGTGGAGGAGTTCGGCGCCACCACGGTCCTCTTTCCTGGCTGGGCCGCTGCCCTCGACCACTGGGGCAACCTGCTCCTGGCAGCGGACTCGGCGCGCCTGGCTCGGAGCGGATCCGATGCTTGACCCGCCCAACCAACTTACTTGAGGATGGCTATGACATTCGGACGGTTCAGGAACTCCTGGGGCACAGGAC
>JACORX010000159.1 GCA_016179165.1 Candidatus Rokuibacteriota bacterium
GGTCGCTGGGCAGAGCCGGCCAGCCGGGCTCTCGCGATGCAGATTGCCGTGGGCGAGTTCTTCGGCGCCCGCGAGATGGTTCCCGTCGTCTCGGCCCACCTGACGGGCGACGCCGAGTCCATGGGGGACGCCGGCCTGGCCTTCGTCGAGGACCTCTGCCGGCAGGGAGCCCGCTTCGTCGTGCCGACGACCACCAACGCGCGCAACGTGGACTTCGATTGCTACCGGGAGCTGGGCCAGCCCGAGGAGGTGGCGGTGAAGGAGCGCCGGCTCCGCGACCTGGTGGTGGCGATGGGCGGCGTCGCCCTCGATTCCTGCACCAACTACCAGGCGATCTGCCAGCCGCTCTTCGGCGAGCACCTGGCGTGGGGGGACACGGGCACGGTCATCTACGCCAACGCGGCTGTCGGGGCCCGCTCCAACTTCGAGGGTGGGCCTGCTTCCTACGCCGCTGCCCTCACCGGCCGGGTCCCGGCCTACGGCATGCACCTGCCCGAGTGCCGGTCGGGCACCCATCTCGTGGAGGTGCGCGACTCGCCGCGAACCGTCAGCGACTGGGGCGCCCTCGGGGTCGTCGTGGGCCGGCAGCTCACGAACTACTGGCTCGTCCCCGTCTTCACTGGGCTCCAGGTCGCCCCCGGTGGCGACGCCTTGAAGCAGCTCGGTGCGACTCTCGCCTCCTACGGGTCGTTGGCCATGTTCCACATCGTCGGCGTGACGCCCGAGGCCCGGACGATCGAGGAAGCCTTCGGCGGGCGGGCCCCCCGGGCGCGGATCGTCGTCGAGCCCGGCGCGCTCGATCGCGCCTACCGGAGCTTTGTCCCGGAGAAGGACAAGGCCGACCTGGTCGTCTTCGGGACGCCGCATCTCTCCCTTTTCGAGCTGCGCCTCCTGGCCGAGCTCCTCCGGGGCAGGCGCGTCCACCGCGACACGATGCTCCTCCTGACCACCAACCGGCCCGTCAAGGCGCTGGCCGATCGCCTGGGCTACACGGCCGTCATCGAGGAGGCCGGCGGGAAGATCCTGGCGGGACCGTGCTATTACATCATGACGCCGCGCGAGCTGGCGCGCCGGCACGGGTTCAGGACCATCGTGACCGACTCGGCCAAGCTCGCCAACATCATTCCGGCCTCGGGCTACAACGCGATCTTCCGGCCGACGGCCGAGTGCGTGGAGGCGGCGGTCACGGGGAGGATCTCCGCGTGACTGCGGCGCCCGTGATCCTGACCGGCCACGCGGGGGTCGGGGAGCTGGTGGAGGGCGAGGCGCTCGTCTCCCCCGACGGCTTCAGCGCCCGTTATGATCTCGACCGTGTCACCGGCCGCATCTCCCGGGAGTCCCACGCTCTCTACGGAGCGTCCATCGCGGGCAAGGTCCTGGTCTGCCCACTCGCCAAGGGCGGCTTCGCGACCTCGTGGGCGCTGTTCGACTTGCGCTCGCGGGGGCTCGCGCCGGTCGCCATGCTCTTCAGCTGGGCCAACCCCGTCATGGTCCAGGGGGCGGTCCTGGCCGGCATCGCCCTCATGGACCAGCTCTCACCCGACCCGATGGAGGCGATCCGGACGGGGGACCGGGTCCGGGTGGATCCGAAGGCCGGCCGCGTGGAAGTCATCAGCTTCCCTTGCTGCTCGTGACGTGCATGCGGTCTATCTGGAACGCGGCCTGAGCGGCGGCGCCCTCGATCCGCGTCGGCTTGCCCGCCCCGTCCTTGAGCGGCGTCCACTGGAACACGCCGGCCGCGATGAGGAGCGCTCCGCCGAGGCGGGTCAGGGCTGGCTTCTGGAAGCCGCGCCCTCAGGCGGCACCTGGTAGAGGTACTCGCGGAGGTAGCGGAGCTCCTCGATCTTGTCGTCCATGTCCACCCGGATCAGGTCCCGGATCGAGATCATGGACAGCAGGCGCCCCTCGCCCACCACCAGCAGGTGCCGGATATTGGCCTGGTCCATCTTTCGCATCGCCGATTGATAGTCCTCCTCGGCGTCGGCGGTGATGATCTCGGTCGTCATCACGTCGCGGATCGGCGTCAGCGCCGGATCGAGCCTCCGATCCACGACCCGCCGCACCACGTCACGCTCGGAGAAGACCCCCGCCGGCCTGGCGCCGTCCAGCGCGATGACGATCCCGACATTGTGAGCGGTCATCAACCGCACGGCTTCTGTCACCACTGCGTCCTGCGGAAGCATGAAAAGAAACCCCGACCGCATGATGTCGCGAAGCTTCTTCATCGCTCGCCCTCCCGGGGGACTCAGGATGTTGTTGTGGGCGCTGGGCCTCTTCCCGCGGATGCGCACCCGCCGTTCGTCCTGCTGCAACTCGATCGCGGGCCGGGACGGCCTCGGCGATCCCGGATGGCCGCGGGCAGCGCTGGGCCGTGCTTCGGCTCAGGGGGGCGAACGGCAGTCGCCATCGGGCAGTTCTGGAGCGCACACCACCGCCCTGGCCTTCGAAGGCACACCAGGCAACACGCCAAGTGACCCGTTCGCGTTCAACCGGGTACCTCCCGTCGGCGAGGGCAGCGAGGTAGGGTTCGGTCATCATATCCGGTCGTTCCGATCGCGTCAACGCCGGGACCGCCGGGCGGCGTGTGGCCGGACTGGCGGGATCAGGAGAGGCCCGGCGGATCGAGAGACGTTCGGGGAGATCGCATTCGGACGCCCGGGTGGTTGACGCGGCGCTGGCTGGGCTGCATCATTCGGGGGCAATGTTCCCGTTCCACGACGAGAACAAGACGCTCCACCCCGCGTACGTAACGATCGTGCTGATCGCGATCAACGCCCTCGTCTGGCTCTTTGTCGAGGGGGCGGGCCTGGCCCTCCCGCTCGCCCGCGCGGTGTGCGAGCTCGGGCTGATCCCGGGGGAGCTCACGGGCATGCTCCCGCCGGGCACGCGCTTCCCGCTCGGCGGGGGCCTCGTCTGCCTGACCGATCCCGGTCGCCAGATCTCGACATGTCAAGCTGTTCGCCCGCCGGGACTACATCGAAGCCCACCAGGCGCAGCACTGGCGGCCGCGGCGCCTGCGTACGAGCTGATCCAGCGAGGGCGCGACGAGCCCACGTGCGACCTCCATCCGATCATCGCCCGCTTCCACCCGGGCCTCGATGAGCTATACTTCGTCCCCGACGGCTGGATCCGCATCACGTCGCAGGATGTGAAGACGGCGGCGCGCGTCGCGCAGCGCCTGGGGCGCGGTGAGAGCGCGCCACACCTTCACGCAGCGCTGATCCCGAGAGGAGAGGCATGTACGATCTCTTGCTGAAGGGCGGTACCGTCGTTGACGCGGCGAGCGGCCTCGACGGGGTCCTCGACGTGGCGATCGAGCATGGGAAGATCGCGCGGATCGCCGCGGGCATCGCCGCCGGCGAGGCGGCGCGGGTGATCCAGGTCGGCGGCAAGCTCGTCACGCCGGGGCTGATCGATTGCCACGCCCACGTGTTCGAGGGTGTCAACCGCACCGGGGTCAATCCCGATCTGGCCGGGGTCTACGCCGGCGTCACCACCATCGTGGACGCCGGGAGCGCGGGGGCGGCCACCTTCGAGGCCTTCCCGCGCCACATCATCCCGCGGTGTCACACGGAGATCGTGCCGTTCCTCCATATCTGCCAGACGGGCCTCGCCACGATGCCGGACATCATCGCCGAGAGCAGCGTGGATCTGGATGACACGGTGCGGGTGGCCAGCCAGCACCAGGGGCTCATCCGCGGGATCAAGGCGCGCATGGTGTCGCCCGCGCTCGAGATCATGGGCATGGAGATGCCGAAGCTGGCCAAGCGGGCGGCGCGGGAAGCCGGCATCAAGCTGATGGTCCACATCGGGGACACGACGAAGCGCTACGATCCGAAGGTGATTCACCCGTTGCTCTCGCTGCTCGAGCCCGGCGACATCCTGACCCACTACTTCACGCCGAACCCCGGCGGGGTCCTCGACGCCAACGGCAGGCTCGTGCCCGAGGCGCGCGAGGCCGACGACCGGGGCGTCTGGTTCGACACCGCGCACGGCCGGATGAACTTCAGCTTCGATGTCGGCCGCCGCATCATCGACCAGGGCCTCCTCCCGCACTGCATCAGTACCGATCTGACCGTGCCCGGGCGGCTCCAGACGGTGCACAGCATGACCGAGATCATGA
>JACORX010000160.1 GCA_016179165.1 Candidatus Rokuibacteriota bacterium
AGGCAGCAGCGCGAGACGCTCTACCAGACCGAGAAGCTGGCCGGCATGGGCCAGCTCCTGGCGGGCGTCGCCCACGAGCTGAACAACCCGCTGACGGTGGTGACCGGACGGGCGGCGGTGCTCCGGGAAGCGCTCCAGGGCGGGGCGCTCGAAGCCTCGGTGCAGAAGCTCGCGGATGCGGCCGAGCGCTGTGCGCGCATCGTCAAGAACTTCGTCGCGCTGGCCCGCCAGCGCCCGCCGGCGCGCCAGGAGGTCGACCTCAACCAGGTGATCAGCGAGGCCGTCGAGCTGGTCGCCTACGCGCTGCGCGTGGACGAGGTCGCCGTGACGCTCGACCTCGACCCCGCCCTGCCCCCGATCTGGGGCGACCCGCACCAGCTCCACCAGGTGGTCGTCAACCTGGTGACGAATGCCCACCACGCGATGCGGGAGGCCCCGCGGCCGCGCCGGCTCAGTCTGGCCACGCGCGCCCAGGGCGGCGGGCACGGCGCGCGCCTCGAGGCGGCGGACAGCGGGCCGGGAATCCCGGCCGGGATCCGGGAGCGGATCTTCGAGCCGTTCTTCACGACGAAGCCGGTGGGGCAGGGCACGGGGCTCGGCCTGTCCATCTGCCAGGGCATCGTGGAGGGCCACGGCGGCACCATCGGCGTCACGAGCCTGCCCGGGCAGGGAGCGACCTTCGCCGTCGAGCTGCCGGTCGGCGCGGCGCCGGAGCCGGCTGGGGACTCGCCCGAGGCGGTGGCGCCGGAGCCGGCGCGGGGCCGGGCCATCCTGGTGGTGGACGACGAGGCCGAGGTGGGCAGCCTGCTCGCGGAGATCCTGACCGCCAAGGGGCACGAGGTGGACACGGCGGCGGACGGGCTCGACGCGCTCGAGAAGCTCGGTCGGCGCGCCTACGACCTCATCCTCAGCGACATCAAGATGCCGAGGCTCGACGGGCCGGGCCTCTACCGTGAGCTGGAGCGACTCCACCCGGAGCTGGCGGCGGGCACCGTCTTCCTCACCGGCGACACGCTGAGCCGGGAGGTGTCCGAGTTCCTCGAGGCAACGGGGCGACCGAGCGTCAGCAAGCCCTTCGATCTGGAGCAGGTCTACCGGACCGTCACCGCCGCGCTGGCCAGGAGCTGAGCGGCGCCCAGGCCCGGCCGCCGGCTCAGCCCTTGACGCTGCCCGCCGTGAGCCCCTCGACCATGTACTTCTGGAGGTACATGTAGGCGGCGATCACCGGCAGCGTCGTCAGCACCGCTCCCGCCATCAAGTAGCCCCAGCCGTAGACGTCGCCCGTGATGAAGCTGGAGAGCCCCACGGGCAACGTCCGCAGCTTCACGTCCGTGATGAAGACAAGGGCGTAGAGGAACTCGTTCCACGCCTGGGTGAAGGCGTAGAGCGCGGCGGCGAGCAGGCCCGGCGCGGCGAGAGGCAGCACGATCCGGTAGAACGCGCCGAAGCGTGTGGCGCCGTCGATCATCGCCGACTCTTCCAGCTCCTCCGGGATGGACTCGAAGTAGCCCATCAGGAGCCAGGTCACGAAGGGCACGGTGAAGCTCGGGTAGGCGACGATGAGACCGGTGAGGGTGTCGGCGAGGCTGAGGTTCCTGATCTGGGCGTAGAGCGGGATGAACAGGATGGAGGGCGGCACCAGGTACGTGATGAGCACGGCGCTGGCCATGAACGCCCGCCCGAGAAAGCGCAGGCGCGCCAGCGCATAGGCCCCGATGGTGCCGATGGCTGTGGCGAGGAAGGTGCTGGTGAAGGCGACGATGATGCTGTTCTTGAACCAGGCGACGAAGTCGGTCTTGCCCAGGAGCTGCCGGTAGTTCTCGTCAACGACCGGCGAGGGCCAGAACATGGAGACCAGGCTCCGCATCTGATCCTCGCTCTTGAAGGACGTGATCGTCATCCAGTAGAAGGGGAAGATGACGATCAGGAGCAGCGTCAGCAGCACGGCGTAGGACACTGCCGACTGCAGCCGGCCGGCGGTAGCCTGACTTCGCCGTCCCCCGCCCCGCACCATGCCGCTACTTGGCACGGCCACGTCTCATGTGCCGTGCCAGCACGATGATGACGAAGGCAAGCGGGGGCAGCATGTAGAGTGCGGCGGCGATGGCCTCGCCCAGCCGCTGCGCGCCGAAGGCCATCTCGTAGGTGAAGACGGGCAGCACCATGGTGGTCCCGCCCGGCCCGCCCTTGGTCAGGATGTACACGATCGCGAAGTCGTTGAAGGTCCAGATGGTGGACAGCAGCATCACGATGATCACGATGTTTCGGATGCCCGGCATGGTGACGTGCCGGAAGCGCTGCACGGCCGTGGCGCCGTCGACGGCGGCCGCCTCGTACAGCTCGCCGGGAATGGCCTTCATGCCGGCCAGGAAGCTGATGCCGAAGAACGGGAAGCCGCGCCAGACGTTCACGGCGATCACCGACGCCATGGCGGTGCCCGCCTCGCTGAGCCAGCCCACGCCCTGGGGCAGGATGCGGAACACCTTCACCAGCAGGTAGTTCAGCACGCCGAGGCTGCCGTCGTAGATCCACAGGAAGTTCAGCGCGCTGACGACGGTGGGCGCCACCCACGGGATCAGCAGCACGCCGGTCCAGAAGCTCCTGAAGCGGATCTGCGACGTCAGGACCAGCGCCATACCCATGCCGAGCAGCAGCTTGACGCCGACGGAGCCGAAGGTGAACACGAAGCTGTTGACGACGGCCCGCTGGAAGAAGCCGTCGAACGTGAGCTTGACGTAGTTCTCGAACCCCACGAAGACGGGCGGCAGTCCGACGTACTTCCGCGTCATGCTCAGGTACACGGCATAGCCGAAGGGATAGGCGACCAGGGCGAGGACGAGCACGACGATGGGCAGCACGAAAAGGAAACCGAGGCGGTAATCGGGCCCAAGCCAGCGCTTGAGCCCGACCCGTCCCGTCCGGACCTTCCGCTCGAGGGCGGCGCTCTTGGTGCCGAGCTGCGCGGCCGTCGTTGGCATGCGACTCTCCTCGAAGAGTTCCCGCTACACCTTGCCGCCGCGGATCTTGTAGATCTCCTCCACCCGGGCGTGGGCTTCCTTGAGCGCGGCCTCGGCGGAGAGTCCGCCCACCACGACGCGCCCCGCCATGTCGCAGAGGATGTACTGCGCCTGCACCTCGACGGCGGCGGCGCTGAACGGGCCCGGATAGCCGACCCACACGCTCCGGAGGATGTTCTGCAGCATGCCGTCGAAGTTCGGGTCCGTCTTCCAGTACGGCTTGTCGGCCCGCGACTTGTACACGGACCCGGCCTGGCCAATGGACGCCTTCGTGTACTCGTCGAAGCGCTTCTCGTCTTCGACCCAGCGGATCAGATCCTCACAGAGCTCGGCGTGCTTGCTCTTGTTGAAGATGCCCCAGTTGTACGCGCCCGCCGCCAGGTAGCTCCCGGCGGGCCCGCCCGGCGTCAGGATCACCTGGGTTTTCTCGGCGAGCGGATGTTTCTTGGCCACCATGGCGTAGTAGAGGCTGGCGCCGTTATTGGTGCTCACCAGCTTGCCGGCCATGTAGGCTTCGTTATTGTGGACGTCGGTCCAGCCCATGACGCCCGGGGGCTGGATCTTATGTTTCTGGATGGTGTCCACGGAGAACTTGATCGCCTCGAGATTTTGCTTCTGGAACGTTGTGTTCAGCGCCGGCTTGCCGTCCTTGTCCCAGACTCCCCCGCCGTAGTTCCAGAGGATGTTCTGCATGTAACCGTTGCCATCGTCGGACCGGTTCAGCGTCTGGCCGAAGCCCCAGAGATCCTTGGAGGGGTCCTGGGTCTTCTTGGCCATCTCGACCACGTCGGGATCGTACACCTTGGGCAGCTTGACGCCCTTGGCGTCGAGGAGGTCCTTCCGGACGAAGAAGCCGCCCCCGAAGGCCAGTCGGGCCACCCCGAAGAATTGCCCGTTGAGGTTGACGACGCGCTCGGCGTAGGGGAAGAGACCCCCGCGCACGGCGGCGACGTCCTTGGCGAGCTTGGTCACGTCGCGGAGAGCAGGCTTGTAGCGGGACGGGCCCTGGTAGTTCATCTCGGCCATGTCCGGCGGATTGCCGGCTTCGATGGCGGCGACGAACTTCTGCTCGCGGTCGCCGAACGTGGCCCAGTCCATCTCGACCTGCACCTTGCGCTCGGCCGCCCAGGTCTCGATCTGCTTGGCGAGGAGATCGTTGCCGGCGGTGACGAAGCTCTTGAAGAGCCACACCCTGAGCTTGGTCTGGCTCTGCGCCCGCGCCATCCCCTCGAGCGCCTTGAGTCCCACCGCGGTGCCGCCCGTGACGACGGCGGCCTTGCGGAGGAACTCGCGGCGGGCGATGAGACCGGCGTCCAGCTTCTCCGCAAGATCCTTCAGTCGGCTGTCCATCTCGTTCTCCTTTGAATGAGGATGGCGTCGGGGCGTAGGTGCCCCTTTGGGGTCGAGGGCGGCTTGTCGAGAAATGCTACCCCACCGGCGCGGCGGCGCGCAATAGCTCAATCGCCGGGCTCGAGCTCGCTCTCGTGCCAGCGGCGGAGCGCCACCCGGCTGAGCCCGGTCAGCAGCGCGAAGATCAGCACTCCGGCGGCCGAGATCAGGAAGAGCGCGGCGAACATCCGCGGGATCTGGAGCGTGTAGCCCGCCTCGAGGATGCGGAAGGCGAGCCCCGACTGCGCCCCGCCCGTGCCCGCGACGAACTCGGCCACGACGGCGCCGAT
Source organism: Candidatus Rokuibacteriota bacterium (assembly GCA_016179165.1). GTDB lineage: Bacteria > Methylomirabilota > Methylomirabilia > Rokubacteriales > CSP1-6 > AR37. The sequence goes on from JACORX010000160.1 coordinate 4,697, forward strand.
GAGGGCGAGCCCGCCGCTGATCTTGAGCCCGCCCAGGAAGTAGGGCAGCGCCGACGGCAGCCGGAGGTAGCGGAAGGCCTGCCAGCGCGTGGCGCCGTACAGGCGGAAGAGATCCACCAGGTTCTTGTCCGTGCTGGTGAGGCCCAGGACCGTGTTGGACAGGACGGGAAAGAACGCGACGAGCCAGGCGCAGATCAGGAGCGCCAGCGGGATCCACTTGACCCACAAAATGATGAGCGGCGCGATGGCGACGATCGGCGTCACCTGGAGGATGACGGCGTAGGGGAAGAAGGCGCGCTCGATGAACGTAGACTGGGTGAAGACGACGGCCAGCGCGAGCCCGAGCACGGCCGCGACCAGGAAGGCCGCGCCCGTGATGGCGAGCGTGACGAGCAGCGAGGGGAAGAGCGTGCCCCAGTCGGCGACCACGGTGCGCGCGATCAGGATGGGTCCCGGCAGGATATAGGGCGGGATACCCTCCATTCGCACTACCGCTTCCCAGGCCGCGAGCGCCACCAAGCCGACGAGAGCCGGAGCGAGCAGGTGGTTCCTACGTCGCATCGGAAGTCGGCCTGGTCCCCTCGCCCCCGGAGGGGGAGGGGGCAAGGGTGAGGGGGAGGTCCATGGCGGAAGCGAGGAGCGCCGAGACCTGGCGGCACGCCTCGAGGTAGGCGGAGGAAGTCCTGAAGGCCTCGCCGCGCGGCGCGGGGGAGTCTACCCGAAACTCGGCAGCGACGCGCCCCGGCCGGGGCGACAGGACGACCACGCGGCTGCCGAGGTACACGGACTCGAAGACGCTGTGGGTGACGAAGAGCACGGTCAACCGCGGCCGGTGCGCGAGAGACGAGAGGTCGTTCTCGAGCTTGAAGCGCGTGATTTCGTCGAGGGCCGCGAAGGGCTCGTCCATCAGCAGGATTTGCGGCCGCGTCACCAACGCCCGCGCGATGGACACGCGCATCTTCATCCCCCCGGAGAGCTCGCGCGGGTACGCGCGCTCGAAGCCTTCGAGGCCGACGTGCGCGATGGCTTCGCCGACCCGTGCCGCCGACTCGGCCGGGCTCACGGCCGCCAGCATGAGCGGCAGCCGGATGTTGTCTTCCACGCGCGCCCACGGCATGAGCGTCGGCTCCTGGAAGACGAAGCCGAGCCTGCGCGCTCCGCCGTCGGGCGACCACTCGATCCTCCCGTCCGAAGGCTCGGCCAGTCCGGCGATCAGCCGGAGGAGCGTGGTCTTGCCGCAGCCCGAGGGGCCGAGGAGAGTCAGGAACTCGCCCGGCTCCACACTCAGCGACAGCCGGTCGAGGGCCAGCGTGCCGCTTGGGTAGGTGCGGCTCACCCCCCGAAGCGTGACTATCGGAGTGACGGGGGGAGTGACGGGGGGCGCGCCGGCCGTCACTTCATCCCGACCTTCTTGTTGACGAACTGGAGCGTGTAGGCTCGGCGGTAATCGAGCGTGGACGGGAAGACGCCCGCGGCCGACATGGTGTCGAAAAAGTCCTTCCAGCGCGCGTCGGTCATGGCGCCGATGCCGAGCGTGAGCGCGTCCCCAGAGACCACGATGCCGTGGCGCTTCATGGCGGCGATCGCGTAGGCGGTCAGCGGGTCGGTCATGTCCGGGTTGTCGCGCTTGATGAGGCGATTGGCCGGCCCGGGGTCGCCGTCGAGGTAGCTGTACCAGCCCTCGATCGAGGCGTCCACGAAGCGCTGGACCAGGTCGGGCTTGTCCCGGACGACGTCGGCGCGGGTCTCAATGGTGGTTGTGTAGCTCGTGTAGCCGCCGTCGGCCAGCAGCAGGACCACCGGCTTCACCCGCGCCTGCTCGGCCTTGAAGGGCTCGCTCGTGAGATACCCCTGCTGGATCGCCTTCTTGTCGGCGAGGAAGGGCGCCAGCTGAAAGGTGTAGGGGCGGATCTGGGCGTCGGTGTAGCCGAAGCGGTGCTTGAGGAACTGCCAGTACGTCGACTGCGCCCCCGCCGAGATCATGATCGGCTTGCCCTTGAGCGCGGCGAGAGAGTCGTGGCCCTGGCCCGGATGCGTCATCAGGATCTGCGGGTCCTTCTGGAAGATCGCGGCGGTCGTGACGATGGGCACGCCGCTCTGGAGATAGTTGAGCGCGCCGAAGAGGCTCGCGCCCATGTTGAAGTCCAGGCGCCCCGCAGCCAGGAGCTGGGCGCTGTTGATCTGCGGCCCGCCCTGGCGGATCGTGACGTCGAGGCCGCGCTTCTGGTAGAGACCCGTTGCCAGTGCCTGGTAGAAGCCGCCGTGCTCGGCCTGCGCGCGCCAGTTGGTGCCGAAGGCGACCCGGTCGAGCTTCTGCGCCCGACCTCGGGTGGGCGTCGCAAAGACGGACGCGGCGCCGGCGAGGAGCGCCCGCCTGCCAATGGGGACAATCATAGGTCGCCGTCCATGGTGCCACATTGACAGCCCGCGAGGATCGTAGAACAATCCGCGGGAAAGGAGATCACCCATGCGCACGACCACGCGTCTCCGCCAGATGATGAAGGAGCCCGGGATCATCGTCGCCCCGGGCGCATACGACGGCTTCTCCGCGCGCCTCATCGAGGCGGCCGGCTTCCGCTGCGTCTACATGACGGGCGCGGGCACGGCGGCCTCCCACCTGGGCCAGCCCGACCTGGGGCTCGCCACGCTCACCGAGATGGCGAATCACGCCTCGCACCTGGCCTCCTGCGTGTCGCTGCCGGTCATCGCCGACGCCGACACGGGCTACGGCAATGTGCTCAACGTCGTGCGCACCGTGCGGGAGTACGAGCGCGCCGGCGTCGCGGGGCTCCACATGGAAGACCAGGTCGCGCCCAAGAAGTGCGGTCACATCGCCGGCAAGCAGGTCATCCCGACGCAGGAGTTCTGCGACAAGATCCGCGCCGCCAGCGAGCACCGCACCGATCCCGATTTCGTCATCATCGCGCGGACGGACGCGCGCGCGGTCACGTCGCTCGATGACGCCATCGACCGGGGCAACCGCGCCGCCGAGGCGGGCGCCGACGTGGTCTTCGTCGAGGCGCCGCAGACCGAGGACGAGATCCACCGCGTGGCCCGCGAGGTCAAGGCGCCGCTCCTGGCCAACATGGTCCAGGGCGGGAAGACTCCGGCGGTCAAGGTGGCCGAGCTCGAACGGATCGGCTTCAAGATCGTGATCTTTCCCGCGGTGTGCATGGCGGCGGCGGTCCCGGCCATGGAGCGCGCGCTGGAGTCGCTGAAACAGACGGGGACGGACTGGCACGACGGGCCCGTGCTCTCGCCCATGGACATCTTCCGGAAGGTCGGCTTCGACTGGTGGCACGCGATCGAAGAGAAGTTCGCCCCGCGGTAAAGCCGGGCGACTGCCATGCCCACGCTGTTCGAGAAGATCTGGGACCGCCACGTCGTCGCCGAAGGACCCGGCGGCCAGTCGCTCCTGTACATCGACCGGCACCTGCTCCACGAGGGCGCGACCCACGCGTTCGCGCGTCTCCGCAAGGCGGGGCGCTCGGTGCGTCGGCCCGGTGGTCTCGTCGCCACGGCCGACCACTATGTCCCGACGGGGCCGGGGGCGGAGGCCCTCGCCAACGACGAGATCCGCGGCATGGTAGAAGGCCTGACCCGTTCCACGCGCGAGCAGGGCGTCACGCTCTTCGGTCCGGGCGATCCGCGGCAAGGGATTGTCCACGTGATAGGCCCAGAGCAGGGGCTGACCCAGCCCGGCATCCTCCTCGTCTGCGGCGACTCCCACACGGCGACCCACGGAGCTTTCGGCGCGCTCGCCTTCGGCATCGGCTCGACCGAGGTCGAGCACGTGCTGGCGACCCAGTGCCTCTGGCAGAAGAAGCCCAAGGTCATGCGGATCACGGTGACGGGCGCGCGCCCTGCAGGCATCACGGCCAAGGACGTGATCCTCGCCATCATTGCTAAGATCGGCGCCGCCGGTGGGGTGGGGCACGCGATCGAGTACGCCGGGCCGGTCATCGCCGCCATGTCCATGGAAGAGCGGATGACCGTCTGCAACATGTCCATCGAGGCGGGCGCGCGCGCCGGCATGATCGCGCCCGATGCGACGACCTTCGCCTACGTCGAGGGCCGGCCGTATGCGCCGAAGGGGGAGCACTGGGCAAAGGCGCTCGAGTACTGGAAGACGCTGCCGTCGGATCCCGACGCCGTGTTGGACAAGGAGGTCGAGCTGGACGCCGGCGGCATTGCGCCCACCGTCACCTGGGGCACGAGCCCGCAGGACGCGCTGCCCATCACCGGGAGCGTGCCCGATCCAGCGCGGGAGGGCGATCCGGCCCGGCGCGAGGCCATGGGGCGCGCGCTCGACTACATGGGCCTCCGGCCCGGCATGCCGCTCAGCGAGAGCCGCCACTTGACGTCGCCGTGGCGCACCACCACCCGGGTG
>JACORX010000134.1 GCA_016179165.1 Candidatus Rokuibacteriota bacterium
AATCAGCATCATCCTTCGCACCGCCCACCTCATGGCCTTTGGCACCCTTCTTGGCGGTCATGTGTTTGACGTTGATCACTCCCGTCTCCTCCCTTTTCTCTTCGCGACGGTCGTCACTGGCGCGGCCCTGATGGCGCTCGAGGTGGCCTCCACCTGCGCCTGGCTGTTCATGGGAAAGGGTGTCACGGTCCTCTTGAAGCTGTTGGTCCTCGCGATGGTCCCCCTGTTCTGGGAGCACAGGATCTCGGCGTTCCTGTTGGTCGTGGTCATTGCCTCCGTTGGTTCCCACATGCCGGCCCGGGTCCGCCACTATTCCCTTCTTCCGACCCGGAGCGCTAATGCGTCGCAGCGGTCACGTTTTTGTCGCACACATGAAGAAGGGGCGAGCGGTGCTGACCGCTAACCTCTTGTCCCTGCGATGGTTGCTGGGGCCCGCAACCACTTGCAGGCAAACAGGTCGCTGGCGTTCCGGTTCGATGTCACGGGCTGAAACCCGTGTTTCCAGTCCGCCACACGCTTTCTTCACTCATCGGGAAACTGGGACTCAGACCGGAGGGCGTAGGCAACTAGCCCCCTCTGGCACCGGTTGCCCCCCTCGTGACCCCCAGCCCCGGGACATCATCTCGCATACTTAGACACGGGCGCCCCAGGAGCCGATGCCACAGCGGTCACCGATGACCCCACCGTGCTCCCGGTCGGTTGCCCGGGCCTCATTACCGTGGTAATGTCCGGCCATGGCGCCGATCGCCCAGTCGAAGCTGACCGCACAGGGGCAGGTCTCGGTTCCGGCCGAGGTCCGGCGGCGCCTGGGTGTCGGGCCCGGGGCCATCCTCGAGTGGGATGCCCAGGGTGGCACGATCGTCGTCCGGAGAGCCGGCCGCTACTCCTCCGAGGACGTGCACCGCGCGGTTTTCCCGAAGGGCCGCCCGAGGACTCGGGCGGTGGCACAGCTCAAGGCGGGGATCCGGCGATACATCAAGAAGCACCATGCGCGCGGTTGACACGAATGTCCTCGTTCGCCTTCTCACCCGTGACGAATCGCGGCAGGTGGCCACGGCGGAGGCGTTCGTCGCGGGAGGCGCCTGGGTCAGCCACGTCGTGCTCGTGGAGACGGTGTGGGTTCTCACCGCCGTCTATGAGCTGCGCGCGGCCTCGATTGCGACGGCGGTCGAGATGCTGCTGAATCATCAGCACCTCACTCTCCAGGATGCCGATGTGGTCGCCGCGGCCCTCGTGCGGTACCGGGCCCAGCCACGCATCACGTTGTCCGACTACCTCGTACTCGAAATCGCCCGCAAGGCCGGACATGTCCCGCTCGGCACGTTCGACCGGCAGCTCGCCAGGCTCGACGGCGCCCAGAAGCTGTAGCGGGCCCCACGCACTCCGTCGATACCCTCGGCCGACGACGCTGCCCCCCTCCTCGCTGTTCCTCCACCGCGAAGCGGTTTCGTTCAATCGCCCATACTCGGAGATCCGCCGCCCCAGGAGCCCACGGCACAGCGACGCGCCGGCGGTGCTGGAATCTCTGGCGGCCTTCTACGATGATTTGCTGAAGCAGAGCGCGGCCCCGAGCAGCGCGTAGACGGTGGCCGCCCTCGACGCCGGCGTCAGGGGTCTGGAGCACGCGGTCGGGCTTCCCGGTGTGGCGACGAGAGGGCCGGGGAGGTCCGCACGAAGTTGCTCGTGCATGACCGTGCTGCTTCCCGATATGATGGCGCCATGAGCGGCAGCCCGAGGCGTCATGGCGCTCCACATTCCGACGGGGACGGCGGTCGGCCGGACCCTACCGTTCAGGCCATTCGCGAGTACCTCCGGGGACGCCTCGATGTCCGGCTGGCGCTCGTTTTCGGTTCACGAGCGCGCGGTACCGCCACACCCACCTCCGACGTCGATGTCGCCGTCGGCGCGCCGGGCATCGACCTGCTCGCCCTCGCCGCCACGCTGTCGAAGGCGACGGGTCTGGAAGTGGACGTGGTGGACCTTGAACATGCCGGCGTGCCGCTGCTGGGGCGGATCGTGCGCGAGGGCATCCTCGTGCACGAGGCCAGGCCCGGGACAGCCGCGACGTGGCGAGCGCAGGCGCTGGCCGATCTCGAGACCGATGCCCCGTGGTTCGCGCGAATGCGCGAGGCATGGCTGGCACGGGTCGCGGTCCGCGGGGTCTGATGGTCGATCGCGATCTTGTGGCGAGCAAGCTGGGCGAGTTGGCCGAGCACGTGGCACGGGTGCGGACCCGGCGCGTGGCGACCGCCGAAGATCTGCGCCGCGACCGGGATGCCCTCGATCTCGTCGCCTTCAACCTGATGCTGGCCGTGCAAGCCTGTGCGGATGTCGCGAGCCACGTGATCGCTGACGAAGGCTGGCCTCCGGCCACGTCGCTCGGGGCGGCCTTCGAACGCCTCAGGGACAAGAACGTCATCTCCGCGCCCGTCTGTGAGGCGCTCATACGCGCGGTGGGGCTGCGCAACGTCATCGCGCACGGATACGCCGGAGTGCGACCCGAGATGGTTCACGCGGCCGGCACGACCGGCCTGGCCGACCTGGAGGCATTCGCGCGGGATGTCGCGATCTGGACGCAGGGGCAACTCTGACCGCGTCCTCGAAGGAGCCCAACGCATGAAGCTCGGCGTGATCTTTCCCCAGACGGAGTGGAGGGGGAGGGAGGGAGGATAGCCAACATTAGCACCCTCCGGCGGCTGTCGCCTCCCTCGTGGCCCCCACCCCATGACAACATCTCCCATACTCGGACGCTGGCCGCCCAGGAGCCGATGCCACAGAAGTTGCCCGGTGCTAAGAACGGCACGCCCCCGAGGAACATGTTGCCGCCGACCTTCGAGGGCACCGTCGTCACCCACGTGCCGCCCGTGAACGTCGTCGTGGCCGTCGTCGCCGACGGTGAGAACGTGATCTGCGCGCCCGGCAGGTTGATGGTGTACGGCGTGCCGTTGGCGGCAAACTGGATCGCCGAGCCTTTGACATTGATCGTGAACGGGCTCGACCCTGGCCCGCTCGCCTTCAGCACGCTGTTGAACCAGATGTAGCAAGGGGCCCGGGGGCCCGCTGTCCCGCCGGAGGCGCGCAAGCCTCACCAACGTTCCCATTTGACACCTGTTGTCACGGCTTCTCCCAGGCCGTGCAGATCGGACGGATGGCCGAGGCCTACGAGATCAACATCGCCCCCCACAACTACTACAGCCACCTGGCCGACCTCCACTCGCTCCATCTCTGCGCGGTCCTGCCCAACGTGTGCATCATGGAGATCGACGTCGACGACGTGGCGTGGAAAGGCTCGCTGGTGACGAAGGCGCCCGTGATCAAGGACGGCCACATCTTCCTCCCGGAGGGGCCGGGCTGGGGCGCCGACATCAACGAGGAGGTGCTCCGCGCGCATCCCTGGCTGGGACCGGGCGACCGGGCTCGCGCTTTTTACGGCATGAGCCCCGAGCAGATGGCGGCGCGTCCACCGGTCACGTGAGCTTCGGTTGCACCCGCGCCATGGTCGACAACGTCCTGGGCACCCAGGACGGCTTCATCCGCGCCACGGCGCTCCTCTACGCCGACGGGCGCGACCTGAAGGACCCGCTGCTCTCACCCATCTATGGCGACGTGCGGGGGTTTCCGCCGACCATCCTGACCAGTGGCACCCGCGACCTGTATCTGTCCAACACCGTGCGCATGCATCGCAAGCTGCGCGCGGCCGGCGTCGAGGCGGTGCTGCAAGTGTGGGAAGGTCAATCGCACGCGCAGTCCCTGGTTGACATCACCGCACCGGAGACCAAGGAGTACCATGATGAAGTCGCGCGCTTCTTCGACCTGCACCTTGGGCGGCCAAGGTAAGGCCTACCGCGCGATACGCCACGGACCCGTGGGCGTGCCCGACGCTTACTTGCCGGCCTCGATCAGGAGCCGCTGCCATATCGAGACAGCCTTCTGTCCGTTCCGGTCGCGCTGGGCGCCGTCCCAGACGGCGAAGGCCACGGCAGTCTCCTGACCAGGCTGGAGCTGGGCGTCGCGGGGATTCTCGGACTTGAGCGCGCGCACCATGACAACACGCCACTTTCCGTCGGCCCAACGCCCTTCGCCGCGAATCACCTGTGCGTCGGCCGGCTGGGAGGTGATGGTGCCGACGCCGGCGCCGTTGAGGTTCTCCACCGGCGAGAACCGCGGGCGCGCCATGGGGTTGCCGGCGGCCCGCGCCGTGAGGAAGAGGGGGTCGTGGCTGTCGGTCGGCGCGACGGCGGCCTGGGGGTCGGACGAGCGCATCCCCTTGACGAACGGCATGTCGTCCACCGCGAGGGCGGCGTAGCGGTCCTCGCGGTCGCGGTAGCGGGCCACGTCCAGCTGCCAGTCGGCCTTCCAGTGCCAGATGTTCACGGGCTGCTTCGGATCGCCCATCACGTAGCTCGCGTCGGGATTGCCCGCCTTCGCAGGGGCGAGCGGGAGCTGCACCGCCGCGGCGTCACGGAACTGGTCCACGCCGAGCGCGGCTTGGTCGGCGAGCGGGTCGTCCCACTCCAGGAGGAAACCCATCTCCTTGCCGTTGTGGAGCGCCGCCACCCGCACCTGCGTCGCCTGCCTGGGCCTGAGCCACAGCGTCCGGAGCGGTACGGACTGCAGTCCGGCGCGGATCCAGACCGGGGCCGCGGGGTCCGCCGGCAGATCACCGGTCACCCGCCTCACGCGCACCACTCCCGACTCGGCCGGGGCCCGCTTCTGGGGGTCCTTGGCCAGCGACATCACGTAGTAGGCGAGCCCCCATATCTCCTCGGGCGAGAGCGAGTCGGCGAAGGAGGGCATGGGGGTGCCGCC
>JACORX010000008.1 GCA_016179165.1 Candidatus Rokuibacteriota bacterium
CCAGGTGTGCGACGAGCCATCGGGCACATGAGCGTCGCGGACACAGCGAAGCTACCGAACCTCGATGGTTTCTGCCGCTTCAGGCGAGCAGGAGCGTCTTCGCGCGCTCAATGTTGTTTGCGCTCGCTCGGCCGGCGGCTGGCACGAGCAAGCACTGATCCCGTAGCGAGGTCCGGCCCGGACAAATCGCGGCCGGCCCTTGACCCCGGGGGCCGCAGACCCTATTGTCTGCCCCGAGACCAATCTCGAGAGGGAGGTTCGCCATGCTCCGCGTTGCCCTTGTGACCGTGCTCGCCCTTGGATCGTTTCTGGGATCGTTTCTGCCCGCCGCCGCCCAGTACCCCGAGCGGCCGCTGACGATCATCGTCGGGTACCCGGCCGGCGGCATGGTCGACATCGTCGCCCGGCCCATGGCCGAGTCGATGAAGAAGAAGTTTCCAAAGGGCGTGGCGGTGCTGAACCGTCCGGGCGGCGGAGGGTCGGTCGGGGTCGCCGAGGCGGTCCAGTCGAAGCCGGACGGGTACACGCTGGTCCTCGCGCCGAACTCGACGCTGGTCATCCATCCCCAGATCAACGATCTGCCGTACAAGACGCCCGACGACTACGAGCCCATCCTCAACACGATCTCCTTCTACACGCTGCTGGCGGTGAGGGCCGACGCGCCGTGGAAGACCGTGCCGGAGTTCATGGCGGCGGCGCGGGCCAATCCCGGCAAGCTGCGCGTCGGTTCGCCCGGGGAGGGGACGATCAGCCACCTGACCCTCGAGCGGTGGATGTTGGCCGGCAACTTCAAGACGACGCACGTGCCGTTCTCCGGTTGGGGCGAGAGCAGCCCCGCGCTGCTCGGCGGGCACATCGACGCCGTCATGGCCCAGCCCGGCGAGGTGAAGCCGCTCGTCGACGGAAAGAGAGTCCGCGTGCTCGCGGTGGCCAAGCCGCAGCGCCATCCCGAGTTCCCGGACGCGCCCACCTCCAGGGAGGTCGGCTTCGGCGAGCCCACCGGCACCTGGTTCGCGCTCACGGCCCCGAAGGGCACGCCGGCGTCCGTGCTGAAGTACATCCACGACGCCGCGAAGGCCGCCATGGAGGAGCCCGCGTTCGTCACTCTCATGAAGTCGCGCGGCGTCGAGATCGACTATCGCGCCGGCGACAGGCTGCGCCAGGATCTCTGGAAGGACCAGCACGAGTACACCGAGGTGCTGAAGCGACTGGGGATGCTCAAGAAGTCGTGACGATCGCCCGCCTCGTTCCACTCGTCATCCTGGCGGCGTCCGGCTTCTACCTGACGCAGGCCGTGAAGCTGCCGCTAGGCACAGTGGCGAAGCCGGGGGCGGGATTCTATCCGGTGGCCGTGGCCGTTTTCGCGTGCGTGGTCGCGCTGGTGGCCGGTGCGCGGGTGTTCCTGTCGCCGCCGGCCGTGCGGCCGGAGGCGCCCTCCGGAGGAGCGACCGATCCCGCCCGGCGCCGGCGCGTCGCGGGGGCTGTGGGGGCGCTCGTGGCCTTCTGCCTCACATTGCCGTGGATCGGTTACCCGATCGCGGCGTTCGGGTTCGTGTCAGTGGTGCTGTGGGGGCTGGGGGGACGGTGGCAGGCGGCGCTCCTGACGGGCGCGCTCGGCTCGGCCGGCTCGTACTACCTCTTCGGCGTCCTCCTCGACGTGCCGTTGCCGCGAGGGCCGTGGTGATCGCCGCTCCCCCCCGGCCGTAGCACATGGGTCCTATCGAAGGGCTGCTCTACGGGTTCACGATCGCGCTGGCGCCGGCGAACCTGCTCGCCTGCTTCATCGGGGTGGTCGTCGGCACGGTGGTGGGTGTGTTGCCGGGCATCGGCCCCGTCGGGGCCATGGCGCTGCTGCTGCCGTCCACGTTCGCGCTGCACCCGGCCACCGCGCTCATCATGCTGGCCGGCATCTACTACGGGGCGATGTACGGCGGGTCGACCACCTCGATCCTCGTCAACGTTCCGGGCGAGGCCGGCTCGGTGGTGACGCTGCTCGACGGCTACCAGATGACGCGCAAGGGGCGCGCGGGCGCGGCGCTGGCCATCGCGGGCGTCGGCTCGTGGGTGGCGGGGACCCTCGGCGTCGTCGGCATCATGTTCGCGGCGAGCTGGCTGGCCGATCTCGCCCTGCGCTTCGGGCCGCCGGAGTACTTCGCCATCACGTTCGGCGGCATCCTGCTGCTGTCGCGGCTGTCCGGCGGCTCGGTGGTCAACGCGTTCGTCATGGTGGCGATCGGGCTGGCGCTGGGCACCGTCGGCATGGACTCGATCTCGGCGCTGCGCCGCTTCACGTTCGGGTCGGTGCAGCTCTCGCAGGGTGTCGACCTCGTCCCGGTGATCATGGGTCTCTACGGCGTGGCCGAGGTGCTGCTGCTGGCCGAGGAGGGCGTGAAGCGGGTCAGCATCGCCGTCGTGCGGCTGCGCGAGCTCCTGCCCACGCGCGAGGAGTGGCGCCGGTCGGCGGCGCCGATCGCGCGCGGCACCGCAGTGGGCTTCATCACCGGGCTCGTGCCGGGCCCGGCGGCTGTGCTCTCCACCTTCATCTCCTACGCGGTCGAGAAGAAGGTGTCGCGCACACCAGAGCGCTTCGGCAAGGGCGCCATCGAGGGCGTGGCGGGGCCGGAGGCGGCCAACAACGCCGCCACCGCCGGCGCGATGGTCCCGCTGCTTTCCCTGGGCATCCCGTTCTCGCCGGCCACGGCCATCCTGCTTGGGGCCCTCGTGATCCACGGGCTCCAGCCCGGCCCGCTCATGATCGAACAGCGGCCGGAGGTCTTCTGGGGTTTCATCGCCAGCATGTACATCGGCAACTTCATGTTGCTGATCCTGAACCTGCCCCTGGTCGGGATCTTCGTGAGCGTGTTGCGCCTGCCCCAGCACGTGCTGGCGACGCTGGTGTTCCTGCTCTGCCTGGTCGGCGCCTTCAGCCTGAACAACAGCTACCTGGACCTGTGGGTCCTGGCCGTCTTCGGCCTCTTCGGCTACGGGCTCCGCAAGCTGAGCGTGGACCCGTCGCCGCTGGTGGTCGCTCTCGTCCTCGGGCCGATGATGGAGAAGACGCTCCGGCAGGCGCTCTTCATCACACGCGGCAGCGTGATCGAGATCCTCGCGCGGCCGCTGACGATCGCGATCCTGGTGGTGCCCGCTGCCGCGTTCATCGTCCCGCCGCTCCTGCGGGCCTGGCGCCGCCGCCGCGACTCGGCCGTCGCGGCGCAGAGTCGCTAGCGGCTACACCAGCACCGCCTTCCCGATGACCTTGCGCTCGCGCACCAGGGTCAGGGCCTCCGCCGCCTTGGCCAGGGGGAGCCGGTGGGAGATGTGCGGGGTGATGCGGCCGGCGGCAAGCCACCCCATGAGGATCGAAAGATTCTTCTTCTCGCGGGCGGGATCGAGGCGGCTCAGGGCGCCGATCGTGAACCCGATCGCTTCCGCGTCCTTGATCAGGAGATGATTGGTCTTGGCGAGGGCGGGCCGGCCGCTGGTGAACCCCACGATGAGCAGGCGGCCGAACGGGGCGATACAGCGCATGGACTCGTCGAAGACGTCGCCGCCCACGGGATCGTAGATCACGTCCGCGCCCCGGTCATGGGTCAGGTCTTTCACCTGCTCGCGAAACCCCTGCGTGTAGTTGATGATGTGATCCGCCCCCATCTGTTTGCACACGGCGAGCTTTTCTTCGGTGCTCGCGGTGGCGATCACGGTGGCGCCGAGCAGCTTGCCGACGTCGACGGCGGCCAGCCCCACGCCACCGGCGGCGCCGTGCACCAGGAGCACTTCGCCCGCCTGGAGGCGGCCGCGCTGGAGTCCGTAATAGGCCGTGCAGTAGTTGGCCCGGAACGCGGCCGCGGCCTCGAAGCTTACCGTCGCCGGTAGCGGCGTCACCTGCGCGGCCGGCACGACGACCTCGTCGGCGAAGCCCCCGGGGACCAGCACCCGGTCGCCGGGCGCGACGTGCTCCACCCCCGACCCCGTTTCGAGTATCACCCCCGCCGCTTCACTGCCGGGGATGAAGGGGACTTCGCGCTTCGTCTGGTACTGCCCGGCGATCATCAGCACGTCGACATAGCTCACCCCCCGAGCCCGCAACGCCACTTTCACTTCGCCCGGGCCCGGGCTTGGCGACGCGACCTCGCGCAGCAC
>JACORX010000135.1 GCA_016179165.1 Candidatus Rokuibacteriota bacterium
AAGCAGGTGGGCCCTTATCGGCGGCCCGGCAGAACACAAGGAGAACCGTCATGGCAAGGATGACCGGCGGCGAAGCCCTCGTAGCCTCCCTCTACCGCGAAGGCGTGCGGGTCGTGTTCGGCCTGCCCGGCGTCCAGCTCTACGGCGTGCTGGCGGCGCTGCGCGACGAGCCGCGCATCCGCTTCATCACCACGCGCCACGAGCAGGCGACGAGCTACATGGCCGACGGTTACGCGCGGGCGGGCGGCGACATCGGCACGGCGCTCGTCGTCCCGGGCCCGGGGCTGCTCAACGCCGCCGCGGGGCTCAGCACGGCCTACTCCGCCTCCTCGCCCGTGCTCATGCTCTCGGGCCAGATCCCGCGCGAGCAGATCGGCAAGAACATCGGGCTCCTTCACGAGGTCAACGACCAGCAGGACTGTATCGCGCCCGTCACCAAGTGGCGGCGGCGCGTGCTCCAGGTGCCGGACATCCCGGCGGCCGTGCGCGAGGCGTTCGTGCAGCTCAGGAGCGGCCGGCCGCGTCCCGTCGAGCTGGAGATGCCGCCCGAGACCATGGAGGAGGAGGGCGAGGCCGAGCTCTTGGCGCCGGCGGTCGTCGCGCGCGCCGCGGCCTCGGCAGCCGACATCAGCCGCGCCGCCGAGATCCTGCTGGCCGCGAAGAGCCCCATCATCTACGCGGGAGGCGGCGTCAATCTTTCGGGCGCTCACGAGGGCCTGCACGCCGTCGCGGAGTACCTGCAGGCCGGCGTCGCGTGCACGGCCGAGGGCAAGGGCGCGGTCAGCGACCACAGCGACCTCTCGCTGGGCGCCGCGTTCTGGCGCGAGTCGCCGCTCCGCGCCGCCATCCACGCCGCGGACGTTGTGCTCGCCGTCGGCTCAAGGCTCGCCCTTGTCACCTTCGCGCCCGAGACGCGGATCATCCAGATCGACGCCGACCCGGAAGAGATCGGGCGCAGCCACAAAACCACGCTGGGGCTCGTGGGCGACGCGCGCGCAACGCTCGAGGCGCTCCTGGAAAAGCTCCGCGCGGGGGCGCCTGCCCGCGCCTCCCGCAAGGCCGAGCGGGAGTCCCTCCGGGCGGAGATCGCGGCGCAGATAACGCAGGAGCCGCAGGTCGGGATCCTCAGGAGCCTTCGCGCGGGATGCCCCGAGGACACCATCCTCGTCGCGGGCATGACGCAGATCGGCTACTACTCGCGCCCCGTCTGGCCGACGTACGGCCCGCGGACGTATCTCTCCTCCTCGTATTCCGGCAACCTCGGCTACGAGTACCCGGTCGCCCTCGGCGCGAAGGTCGCGCGCCCCGGCAGCCCCGTGGTCGCGGTGATCGGCGACGGCGGCTTTCTCTACAACGCCCAGGAGATGGCGACGGCCGTCCAGCACCAGATCAACGTCGTGGCGGTCGTCTTCAACGACCAGGCCTACGGCAACGTCGCGCGCGACCTCGACGAGGACTGGGGCGGACAGTACGGCGCGGCGCTCCACAACCCCGATTTCATGAAGCTCAGCGAGGCCTTCGGCCTCCACGGCATGCGGGCCAAGGTCCCCACGGACGTCGGCCGGCTGGTCGGCCTAGCCATAGCCATGGACCGGCCCGTCTTGATCGAGGTGCCCGTGGGCCGGATGTCGCGCCCGGTCTTGTTCGCCCAGCGCAAGGCTCCCAGCAAGTACAAGCGCTGACCCGCCTCGCGTGTTGCCGCATGGTACGATGCCCCCTGCTCGCACACCACTGACCCCTCAGGGAGACTGACGCCATGCCGATCCAGGTCGTGGGCCGCGGAGTCAAGCGGCTCGAAGACCCCAAGCTCATCACGGGCGCCGACCCCTACGTCAACGACGTGCGCCTCGAAGGGGCGCTCGAGCTGGCGTTCGTCAGGAGCCCCCACGCCCACGCGGTTCTCAAACGCATCGACACGACGGCGGCCAAGAAGATTCCCGGTGTCGTTCTCGTCCTGACAGGCGCCGACATCAACGCCGAGGTCGGCGTCATCCACACGCCGATCCCACCCGAGATGTTCGCCTCGATGAACCGGCAGGGGTACACGATGCTGGCCGAGGGCCGCGTGCGTCACGTGGGCGAGCCCGTAGCCGTGGTCGCCGCCGAGACGGCGCAGGCCGCGGTGGACGGGGCCCTAGCGGTGGTGGTGGACTACGAGCCGCTGCCGGCCGTCGTGGACCCGGAGGCGGCGCTCCGGGACGGCGCGCCGCTCCTCTACCCGGAGACCGGCTCCAACCTCGGCGTCTCGTTCAAGCTCGAGAAGGGTCACGTCGACGCGGCCTTCAAGACGGCCCCCGTCGTCATCGACGTCACGCTGATCAACCAGCGTGTGATCCCGTTCGCGATGGAGCCGCGCGCGTGCAGCGCGATCTGGGATGCCAAGGCGCAGAAGCTGACCATGTGGGGCGACACCCAGATCCCGCACGGCATGCGGAACCAGGTCGCCGAGCGGCTCAAGCTCAAGCCCGAGCAGATCCACCTGATGACCGGGCGCGTGGGAGGCGGGTTTGGCGCGAAAGTGCCCGTGTACCAGGAAGACACCATCGTACCGATGCTCGCGAAGCGCCTGAACCGCCCCGTGCGCTGGGCGGCGACACGGCGCGAGGACATGCAGGCGACGGGGCACGGTCGCGACATGCGCTGCCACCTGCGCCTGGCCGCCGACTCGACGGGCCGCATCCTGGCGCTCGACGCGAAGATCACCGGCAACGTCGGCTACTGCCTCTACCACGTCGGCTGTCTCCTGCCGGTCCTCTGCGCCCAGATGCTCACGGGCTGCTACGACATCCAGCCGGCGCGGGCTGAGGTCGTCTGCGCCTTCACCACCCCGCTGGGCACGGTGCCCTATCGCGGCGCGGGGCGGCCCGAGGC
>JACORX010000139.1 GCA_016179165.1 Candidatus Rokuibacteriota bacterium
CAGGACAGGTAGCTACCAGGTCACCACGTGATCGCTGTCGAAGATCAGGTCGAGCAGGGCATCGTAGTCGAGGTCGAGGCCGAGGCGCTTGACCGCGGCGCCGGCGGACACGGGCGCGCGCGCTCCGTCGAGCAACACGATGGTCACACGGGCGCCCGGTTCTCGCAGGTTCCGCTCGATCACGGCGTTGGCGAGGGGCGGCGAGTCGCCCTTGACGAGATGGAGGAAGCTCCGCATCAGAACACGAGGAAGCGCCTGGCCCTGCCAACGAGGGCGGCGATCCCGTCCGGCGTGATGGGCGCCACCGGATGCCCGTCGGCATTCCAGGACGGGCCGGCCGGCCGTGCGCCCTCCTCGACGTGGAAGGGGACGGCGAGCGTCTTGAGCGCGGCGCGGAACTTCGCGATGTCGTCGCCGTCCACAAGGTCGTCCGTGTCCTCGTCGAGGAGGTGGACGGCCGGTCCGGCCAGGACGATGTCCACGGGCGTTTCGCCGGCGACGAGGCCGAGCGCGATGCGCATGGCCTCGTTCGCGCGGTGGGAGGCGCGGGGATCTTCGGAGATCAGGACGAGGACCGGCTGCCGCTCGGCCACGCTAGTTGAGCGCGAGGAATCGGTCGGTGGCGTTGACGATGTCCGCCAGCACGACGAGGCCGCAGTTGGTCGCCTTGTCGGACAGGGGCAGGCGCCGCTTCTGACAGCCGTACGCGCAGACGAAGAGCCTGGCGCCTCGATCGGCCAAGGCCTGCACCCGCGGGTCCTCGACGCCGGCGACGCCGTCGTCGATCAGGTAGAGGTACACCTCGGCGCCGCGGTCGAGCGCCGCGCGGCCGAGCCCGACGGCCGTGTCGAGATTCGGATGCTCGGGGGCCGTCGACACCATGAGACCGAGCTTGCGCTTCGTCAGCTCCATGACGGGGCCGAGCGTAGCACCCAGAGAGAGGAGCGTCAATGAACCGCCGAGTGTATCTCGATCATAACGCGTCGACGCCGGTGCACCCTGAAGTGCTCCAGGCCATGCTGCCGTACTTCAGCGAGCGCTTCGGCAATCCATCGAGCGTTCACGGCTTCGGGCGCGAGGCGCGCGACGGCATGGAGACGGCCCGCGAGCAGATCGCGGACTTCCTCAAGGTGTCCAAGGACGAGATCGTCTTCACCTCGGGCGGCACGGAGTCCGACAACCTGGGCATCAAGGGGCTGGCGGCCGCGCGGGGTTCGGGCCACATCATCACCTCGCAGATCGAGCACCACGCGGTGCTTCGAACCGTCCAGACCCTGGAAGAGCAAGGCTTCACGGCGACGTACCTGCCGGTCGACGGCGACGGCATGGTCAACCCCGACGATGTCAAGAAGGCTCTGCGGGCCGACACGATCCTCGTCTCGCTGATGGGCGCCAATTCCGAGGTCGGCACGCTCCAGCCGATTCGGGAGATCGGACGCATCACGCGCGAGGCGGCCGTGCCGCTTCATGTGGACGGCGTCCAGACGGTCGGCAAGGTGCCGATCGACATGGGCGCCTTCGGCATAGACCTGCTCTCCTTCTCCGGGCACAAGATCTACGGTCCAAAGGGCGTAGCCGGCCTCTATATCCGCAAAGGCACCAAGATGGCCTCGATCCAGCATGGTGGCGAGCACGAGCGGCGCCGGCGGGCCGGCACGGAGAACGTGGCGGGCATCGTGGGCCTGGGCAAGGCCGTCGAGATCCGCGGCCGCGACATGGCGGTGGAGGGAGCCCGCCTGACCGCGCTGCGCGACCGGCTGTGGGAGGGTGTGCGGGCCGGCGTGGCGGAGGTGCGTCTCAACGGGCACCCGACGGAGCGGCTTCCGGGCACGTGCAACGTGTGCTTTCACGATATCGAATCCGAATCCATCGTTCTGGGCCTCGACCTCAAGGGTATCGGAGTCTCGGCCGGCTCCGCGTGCACCTCGGGCAACGTCGAGCCATCCTACGTCCTCGAGGCCAAGGGGCTGCCGCTCGACTGGGCGATGGGCTCCGTGCGCTGCTCGCTCGGGCGCGGCACGACGGCCGAGGACATCGAGTACGTCATCGAGAGCGTGGTGCCACTCGTGGCCAAGCTCAAGACCCTGTCGCCGGTAGCGGGCGCGGCCCCAGCAGTGAGCTGATCGGAGACCTAGTGCGCTACAGCGACACGCTCATCGACCACTTCCGGAACCCGCGCAACTCGGGGATGATGCGAGCGCCGGACGGGGTGGGCGAGGGCGAGTACGCGCAGTGCATGGACCTGGCGCGCTTCTACCTGCGCGTGCGCGACGGACGGGTCGAGGAGGCGCGCTTCCAGGCCTACGGCTGCGGGCCGACCCTGGCGGCGTGCAGCGCCGGCACCGAGGTGGCGGCGGGGACCGCGCTCGAGGCGCTGGCGGAGATCGAGGACGGGCGGATCGAGGCGGCGCTGGGCGGCCTGCCGCCCGAGCGCCGGCACGCGGCGAAAGTCGTGGCCTTGGCCCTCCGCGCGGCGGCACGAGACGCGATGGCGAGGCGCGCGGTACACTAGCGGGATGCTGGCAAACGCGCGGGCCGCTCAAAAAGGTCCAGATGCGAGGCGGCGCCCGACGGCCGCACGCGAGGCGTACTTCCCGTACGTTGAGCGTGCGGCCGAGGGCGCCAACGAAGCAGATGGGCCTTTTTCAGCGGCCTGCTAGGAGCCGTCATGTTCGATCGGATGCGACGGGATGTCCGGACGGTGAGGGAGCGGGACCCCGCGGCGCGCTCCGCCCTCGAGGTCGTCCTCTGCTACCCGGGCGTGCACGCGATCTGGTTCCACCGCATCGGCCACGCGCTCTGGGGCGCGGGCTGGCGGACCCTGGCCCGCTGGGTGTCCCACGTGAGCCGCTTCATGACGGGCATCGAGATCCATCCCGCAGCGCGCCTCGGGCCGGGGCTCTTCATCGATCACGGCATGGGCGTTGTCATCGGCGAGACGTCCGAGGTCGGCGAGAACGTCACGCTGCTCCAAGGCGTCACGCTCGGCGGCACGAGCCTCAAGCGCGAGAAGCGTCACCCGACGCTCGGCGACAACGTGGTCGTCGGGGCCGGCGCCAAGATCCTCGGCGGCTTCACCATCGGCAGCGGGAGCCGGATCGGCGCCGGGTCGGTGGTGGTGCGCGAGGTGCCGGCGAACTCGGTTGTCGTTGGCGTGCCGGGCCGGGTGACATTCCGGGACGGGGAGCGGGTCGGCGGCATCGACCTCAACCAGACCGACCTGCCCGATCCCGTGGCGCGCGCGCTCGAGCAGCTCGTGGGCAGGATCCGCGACCTCGAGGGCGAGGTCGAGTCGCTCAAGAAGTCACTCAAGGAGGCGTCAGGGACGTGATCCCCAAGGACACCATGACGGTCACTGAGGCGTCGACGTATCTCTCCATGGATGTCGAGACGCTCAAGCGTATGGCGGCTGAACGGCGCATCCCGGCGCTCGAGCAGGACGGCCAGTGGGTATTCTCCAAGAAGTCGATAGACAAGTGGCGCACGCGTAGCCGGGCCTGATGGACCGCGACCGTGCCTGGCTCCTGCTGACCGAGTTCACCCGGTCCGACAGCCTCCGCAAGC
>JACORX010000151.1 GCA_016179165.1 Candidatus Rokuibacteriota bacterium
GCTGAAGAAGGCCGGCTACAAGGGCGAGGAGATCTTCATCGAGACGACCTCGGGCTACACGGCCAATGACAAGCCCATGTCCGAGGCGATCCAGGCCATGTGGCGAGATGTCGGCATCAACGCGAAGGTCGACGTGCTCGAGTACTCGGTCCGGGCGCAGAAGAACCGCGAGAAGACATTCAAGGGGCTCTGGTGGTCGGACCCGACCTCCACCCTGGGCGACCCGGACGGCATGATGTGGCGCCTCCTGGCCCCCGGCGGGCCGCAGGACTACTGGCGCCACGCGCGGTGGGACGAGCTGGGAGAGGCCGCGCGCGTCTCCGTGGACGAGAAGTTCCGGGGCGAGGCCTACAAGGAGATGACGAAGATCGTCCTCGAGCACCTTCCGTGGATCCCGGTGATCCAGCCCTACGAGGACTACGGGATGCAGAAGCACGTGGACTGGACGCCCAACCCCAACCAGGCCTTCGAGATCCGCCGCTTCAACTTCAAGTTCCGCCGCGCGTAGAGCTGCCCCCATCCCTCCCTCTTCCCCTCCGAGGGAGAGGGAGGGGTGAGGGGGCTTTCCCCCATGCGCGGACTCCTCCCGTTCCTCGCCCAGCGGCTCTTCCGCGCGCTGATCGCCCTCTGGCTCGTCTCCACGGTCGTCTTCGTCGTCATGCGGCTCTCGGGCGACCCCGTGCCGCTCCTCCTGCCGCCCGACGCGCCCCGGAGCGAGATGGAGCGGGTGCGGCGCGAGCTGGGCCTCGACCGGCCGCTGCCCGTCCAGTACGCGGTCTTCCTCGGCAACGTGCTCAGGTTCGACTTCGGCCGGTCGCTGCACTTCCGCGAGCCGGCCATCACCGTGGTGCGCGGCTACATCCTGGCCACGCTCGAGCTCGGTCTCACGGCGTTCGTTCTGGCGGCGGTCTTCGCCGTACCGATCGGGCTCCTCTCGGCCATGAAGCGCAACTCGGCCCTCGATCACGCGGCCATGAGTTTGGCGCTCATCGGCCAGGCGGCGCCGACATTCTTCCTCGGCATTCTCTTCATCCTGCTGTTGGCGCTCAAGGCGGACCTCTTCCCGACCTCTGGGCGCGGCGGCTGGCTGCACCTGGTGCTGCCGGCGCTCACGCTCGGCGCCTTCACCATGGCTTCGATAGCGCGGCTCACGCGCTCGGCCGTCCTCGAGGTGCTGCGCGCCGACTACATCCGCACGGCGCGCGCCAAGGGGCTCGGCGAGGCGGTCGTCGTCGCCAAGCACACCTTGCGCAACGCCGCTATCCCGATCCTGACCATCACCGCGCTCCAGTTCGGCACGCTCCTGGGTGGCGCCGTGGTGACCGAGACGGTCTTCGCCTGGCCCGGCATCGGCAGGCTCGCCGTCCAGTCCATCTACAACCGCGATTACCCGGTGGTCCAGTGCACGGTCTTCCTCGCCGCGGTCATGTTCATCGTCATCAACTTCGCGGTCGACCTCCTCTATGGTGTCCTCGATCCCCGCGCCCGCGCCGGCTGAGCTCGCCCTGGCGGCGATGCAGGAGTCGCGCCCCCGCGGCAGGCGCATGCCCTGGCTCATGCGGCTCGGGCTCGGCATCGTGGCGCTCCTGGCGCTGCTGGCGGTCGTGGCGCCGTGGGTGGTGCAGGACCCCGAGCGCCAATCCTTGCGCACCCGCTTGAAACCGCCGACGCTGGAGGGCGCCGACGGCCGCGCGCATGTCCTCGGTACGGACCACCTCGGCCGGGACATCCTCGCCCGCGTGATTTACGGCTCGCGGGTCTCGCTCGTGGTCGGCCTGTCGGCCGTGCTCGTAGGCGGGCTCATCGGCTCGACACTGGGCCTGGCGGCCGGGTACCGCGGCGGCCGGGTGGATGCCGTCATCATGACGGTGGCGGACGCCCAGCTGGCCTTTCCCTTCATCCTGCTCGCGATCGGGATCATCGCCGTCCTTGGCCCGAGCTTCCCGACGCTGGTCGTCGTCATCGGGCTCTCGGGCTGGGTCAGCTACGCGCGGATCCTCCGCGCCCAGGTGCTGGTGCTTCGCGGGAGAGAGTTCGTCGAGGCGATCCGCGCGCTCGGCGGCTCGACGGTGCGCGTCGTCCTGCGCCACGTCCTGCCCAACGTGCTCGCCTCGCTCGTCGTGGTCGCCACCCTCGAGCTGGCGCGCTCCATCGTGCTGGAGGCGACGCTGTCCTTTCTGGGGCTCGGTATCCAGCCGCCCACCCCGTCCTGGGGTGGCATGATCCAGGAGGGGCGCGACTACCTCGACTCGGCGTGGTGGATCTCGACCTGCCCCGGCATCGTGCTCATGATCACCTCGATCGTGATCAGCCGCACCGGCGACTGGCTCCGGGACGTCCTCGACCCGACGTTGAGGGGCGAGTAGCCCGCGGGCGCCCTCTGCGCCCCCGGGCCGGCTCCTCGGCGGGCGCGGCGCGCCGACACACTAGCGCTGTCGCCGCGCCCGAGCGTGTTCGCGAGCCCGAGGCTCGTCGTCGCGAGAGCCTCGAAGCCGAGGGAAGCCAGGAGCCGCGCGGTTCCGGCATCCCACGGGTTCGGGCTCACGAAGGCCCCGGGGCGCTCATGCAGGGTCCGGAAGGCCGCTGATTTCTCCGCGCATGTGGCCATGTCGAGTTGTCCTTTCCGGAGTGAGTTGTTGGCCCGCGTCAGCGGGCCAGGGCGACGCAGATGACGCCGCTCGCGACGATGGCGGCGCCGATCAGGCGCTGGCCGAGGGCGCCCTCCTTGAACAGGAGGCTCCCGATCAGCGCCGAGATGACGATGGAGACCTCGCGCCCCGCCACGACGTAGCCCGCCTTCGAAAGCCGGAGGGCGAAGAGCACGAGGAGATAGCCGCCCGGGCTCAGCACTCCCGACAGCAGCACCGCGACCCGGTTCTCGCGCCACTCGCGCGCGAGCGAGCCGCGCCGCGCCAGCACCGGCGGCAGCAGGGCGACGCAGCAGCCCAGCATCATCACCCAGAGGTAGGGCAGCGGGTTGATGTGCGACACGCCCGCCTTGTCCACCAGCGAGTAAGACGCGATGCAGAATCCGGTGGTAACCGCCCATCCGGTGCCGGGCTTGACGAGCGCATCCTCGCTCCACGCGCCGCGCCGCCAGTGGAGCGCAAAGATCCCCGCGAGGACCAGCGCGATGCCCAGGATGCCGAGCGCCGAGAGCCGCTCGTTGAAGAAGTAGAAGGCGCCCGCGGGCACGAGCGCCACGCCCAGGCCCCGCGCCATCGGGTAGACGAGGGAGAAATCCCCCGTCTGGTAGGCCTTGCCGAGGACGAAGAAGTAGACGCTGTGGAGGATGACGGTGGCGACGACGAAGGGCAGGGCGCCCGGGGAGATGCCGTCTCGGGCCAGCACGTAGAGCGACGGCGGCGCCAGGAGCAGCGAGGAGAGCGCCCCCGCCCACCAGAGCATCGCCATCGGGTCGCGCGCGCGCTTGGCCATCGCGTTCCACGTGGCGTGGATGACCGCCGCGCCCAGCACCAGCGCCAACGCCGCACCTGTCACCGGCCAACCCTACGGGCGCCCCGGCGGCCGTGTCAACTCTCGTATAATGTCCCCAGACTCACTCTCAGGAGACCGGAGGTCTTTCCGTGCCCTACTCGCTGCGGTTGATCGAAGACACGCTCGTCCCCGGCGCGCGTTACAGGCCCGCGCCCGCCTCGGCCGCCGGCGTGCTCTACCTGGCGGCGGGAGACCTCCTCATCGACGGCGCCGCCGCCGGCCCGCTCGAGGCCGGCCGCGCGCATCTTGCCGCCAAGCTAGGCGCCGCCGTCGCCGGGACCTCGGGCGCCCGCGTGCTTCGCTTCGAGCTGGTCCGCCAGCCGCCGCCTCCCGCGGGCGGCCGCGTGCTGCTCGAGCACCCGATGGCGCTGGACCCTCGCGCGTCGTGGCTTTTGCGCTGCGATCGCGTGGACTTCGACCGCGGCGGGATTGCCCTGCCGCACCGCCACCGGGGTGGTGGCATCCGCTGTCTCCTGCACGGGCGCCTCGACGTGACCGTCGGGCAGGGGACGGCGCGGGCGATGCGTCCCTGGGATGCGTGGTTCGAGAGCGGCAAGGAGCCGGTGCTGGCCGTGTCCGCCAAGGACGAGGAGACCTCGTTCATCCGTGTCTCGGTGCTGCCGGCCGAGATCCGCGGCAAGAGCTCCATGATGTACGTGGACCCCGGCGACGCCGGGCGCAGCAAACCCCGGACGTACACGGTCTACGTGGATGAGCCCATCGCGCTCTGAGCGCAGTACTGCGCCGGGCGCGGCCGCGCTCAAGGAGGCGCTGAGGGCGCTCACCGGCGGCCGCTTCGCCGAGGCGGAAAGCCTCTGCCGGGCGGCGCTCGCCGGCAATCCCCGCCACGCCCAGCTCCGCGCCACTCTCGGCGCGGCGCTCCGCCGCCAGCGCCGCCCGGGGGAGGCGGAGGTGGAGTTCCGCGAGGTGGCGCGCCTCTGGCCGCGCTCGCCGGCCGCGCACGTGGATCTGGGCGCGGTCCTGCTCGAGCAGCGCCGATGGGGCGAGGCGGCGGCGGCCCTCCGCGCGGCGCTCGGTCTCGCGCCGCGCACGGTCGAGGCCCACTTCAAGCTCGGCCTGGCTTTGGAGCACATGCGGCTGTGGGCCGACGCTGAGGCCGCGTATCGTGAGGCGGTGCGGCTCAAGCCGCGGCATGCGCTGGCGCATCTCCGTCTTGGGCTCGTGTGCCGGCGCCAGGGCCGGGCGGCAGAAGAGGAAGCCGCGCTCCGCCACGCCGTCGCGCTGGCTCCGGCTCTGACCGACGCGCATGTCAACCTCGCTCAGACGCTTGCCGTTCAGGGCCGCTCCGCCGAGGCGGAGGCCGCGTTCCGCGTGGCCCTCGCCCGCGCTCCTCGCCACGCGATAGCGCACGACGGGCTGGGGGTGGTGCTGATGTCCCAGGGCCGTCTGGAAGAGGCGGCCCACGCGTTCGAAGAGGCGCACCGTATCGAGCCGGCGCGGCTCCGGACGCTCGTCCGCCTGGCCGACGCGCTCAGGCGCGCGCGGCGCTGGAACCAGGCGACCGCGCGCTACCGCGAAGCGATCCGCCGCCGACCGGGTCTCGCGCGGCTTCACGGCTGCTTGGGCCTCACGCTGTGGCGTCTCCGACGCTACGGCGAGGCTGCCGGCGCGTGGCGTGAGGCGACGCGCCTGGAGCCCGCTCGCGGGTTGTGGCATCGGTGGCTCGGGCTCGTCCTCGAGAGGCTGGGTCGGCTGCCTGATGCCGCCACGGCCTTCGAGCAGGCCCTGATGCTTGACGGCGACGACGTCGCGGCCTGGCTGGGTCTCGCGGCCGTGTGCCGGCGCCAGGGCGACTGGCAGCAAGAGGCACGAGCGTATGAGCGCGCGCTGGCGTTCCGGCCCACCGACGCCCACCTATACGCGGAGCTCGGCGTCGCCTTCGAGGCCCAGGGGCTCGAGGCAAATGCCGAGGCCGCCTTCCGCGAGGCGGTGCGGCTCACGCCCGAGAATCCCGACCACCACCTTGACCTCGGCATCGCGCTCGGCCGCCAGGGGCGCCACGCCGAGGCCGAAACGGCCCTGCGCGAGGCCATACGGCTGAGCCCGTCCGACATCGTGGCCTGGGGCAACCTGGCGTTGGGCCTGGGCCGCCAGGGACGCTACGCGGAGTCCGAGGCGGCATATCGCGAGGCATTGAGACGCAAGCCGGATGGCGCGGCGCTTCACCGGGGCCTGGGCATGGGTCTCTACTTCCTGGGACGCTACGAGGCGGCTGAGGCGGCGTTCCGCGAGGCGGTGCGGCTCAATCCCGCCTATGCGCGGGCATGGGCCGACCTGGGCGAGCTCCTGAGCGAGCAGGGAAGGCTCGCTGAAGCCGCCGAGATATTCCGGGAGGCCGTTCGCGTGAAGCCGCAGCGGGTCGGATCGCACCGGAGCCTGGGGCGGGCCCTGCTGGCCCTGGGGCTCGATGCGGAAGCCGAGACGGCGCTCCGCGAAGCCCTCAGGCTCCGCCCCGGAGACGCGCAGAGCCACTTCAATCTTTGGGCCGCTCTCGAGAAACAGGGCAAGTACGCCGAGTGCGAGGCGGCCTACCGCGTGGCCATACGGATCAGACCGGAGCATGCCGAGGCCCATGCGCGGCTGGCCGCCGTGCTCGAGAGGCTCGGCCGAACGAACGAAGCCCTGGCCGCGTGCCGGGAAGCCGCGCGACTGGAACCCGGAGACGCGCGCTACCGCCACGGGCTGGACGCGCTCCGCCGAAGAATCCGAGCCTGATCCTCCTCGGCGTGGACCATTTCGTCACCGTCGTCGGCGATCTCGCGGCGGCGGTGCGCGACTACACCGGGCCGGGGGCGGTGTCCACTTCTATCGCTGACAACCGCATGTAGCTGATGCCGACCTTGTTGCCGCCCTGGTCGAGGATAAGGCCGTCCTGCGTAACCTGGGCGAGGATGCCCTTCATGGGATCAGGTGCGTTGCGCACAGCCACGAGAACGCGCTTGCCGAGGAGCGGCTCGGCCTCGGGCCTCCACATGGAGTCCAGGTCCGACAGCGCGCTCGCGGTCGCCCGGTTGAGCTCGGTGATGCGGCCCATGCCGGGAACGACGAGCCCGCCGCGGCTGCCGGCGCCTGAGCGCGCCCTGGCCGCAAAGGGGCCGGGCCGGCCCGGCGGCGGCGCGGGGTTCGCGCGCGACGCGCCGGCAGTGTGGCGTTCCGCCATCGGACCGCTCGGATCGGGTTCGATGGCCATCGTGACCACCGGGCCCTGGGTCGCGCCGTGGGTCGCAACGGGGGGTGGCTGCGCTAAGTCGTTGACCTCCAGGTCGCGGAGGATGTCGGCCAGTCGCGATATCATGACCGAGTAGATGTAGAAGCCGATCATGGACAGCAGCAGCGCCGAGCCCAAGCCGATCTGGGCCACCTGGTGGCGGGGCATGTCGAGGGCGTAGAGCGTGTAGGTGAAAAGCAGGAGTGGCAGGATGGAGATCAGCGCGAAGACGATCGCGGCGGCCCGTCTCAGCGTGTAGGTGCGGGTATCGGGCCTCCTGCGCATGGCTCGACTGTAGCGCGGGGCCGCGCAGGACGCACGTTTTTCATCGCCCCGGCCCGCGGCCCGCCCTGCGTCCCGGCCACATGGTAGTATCCGGCCGTGACCCCATCCCGGCGCGGGCTGCGCGAGATGCGCGGCTTTATCTTCGATCTCGACGGCTGCGTGTGGACCGGCGACGTGCTGATGCCGGGCGCCGCCGACGTGCTGGCGCTCCTGCGGGGCCAGGGCAGGGCGCTCACGTTTCTCACGAACAACTCGCGGGCCCGCGCGGCGACCATGCAGGCCAAGCTCGAGCGGCTGGGCATCCAGGCCGTCGTGAACGAGGTGCTGACCCCGCTCGAGATCCTCGGTCGCGTGCTCGACACGCACGTCGGCCCGGCCTCGCGGGTGCTCGCCATCGGCGGTCCCGAGCTCGAAGGCGCGGTCGTGGACGGCTCGCACAGCCTGGTGCCCATGGACCGCTACCGCGAGGCCCAGGCCGTGGTCGTCGGCAACGACTTCGACTTCTCCTACGAGCGGCTGACGGCAGCCTCTCGGGCCGTCGCCGGCGGGGCAGCCTTCCTCACGCCCAATCTCGATCCGCGGCTGCCCGTGGAGGGCGACGATTTCCTCCCGGGTTGCGGCGCCATCGTCGAGGCAGTGGCGGCCGCCGCCGGCGTGCGCCCGCTGGTCGTGGGCAAGCCGGAGCCGCCGCTGTTCGAGCTGGCGCTCGCGCGCATGGGGCTTACCGCCGAGGACGCGGCCATGGTGGGCGATAGCGTGAACTCCGACATCCGCGGGGCGCGCCGCGTGGGGCTGACGGCCGTGTTCCTGGCCCCCAAGGGCGGCCTCGACGGCGTCGCCCACTACATGGTCAAGTCCATGAGCCAGCTGCGCCGCCTCCTGGAGACGTACACTCGCTGATGCGCGTCCTGCTGCATTCCGGAGGACCGCTCGGGCTCGACGGCCGGCGCGAGATCCTGGACTTTCTGGGCGGGCACCGTGGAAGTTGGGTTAGGGCGTGGAGAGCGCCACGAGCAGCCGGTCGACGCTCTTGGTGAGGCAGCGCTTGATCTCGTCCCGGCAGGCCCGGTAGCGCTCTTCCCCCTGGTCGAAGGGATCGCCGATGTCGCCCTCCTCGCCCGCGAACTCCTTCAGCGTGAAGATGGGCTGTTCTCGCGCTTCCTCGTAGGTTCCCAGCATCTCCTTCTGCTGCGCGGTCATGGTCAGGATCAGGTGGGCCTCGGCGATCAGCTCGCGGTGGCGCCGGAGGTCCGTCGAGGTCATCGCGTCCTCGGCGAGATGGATCCCGTCCTCGCGGAGGACGATCCGCGCGTCGAGGGAGGGGATCATCCCGTCGCGCGCATGGTTCGCGATCCCTCCCGAGCGCACCAGCACGCGCCCGCGGGCTTGGCGCTCGGCGAGCATCTTCTCGAGAATCACGTGGGCCATCACGCTGCGGCAGGTGTTGGCGTGGCAGACGAGGAGGACGGTCCTCACCGCTCTTCCCGGGGCCACTGCCAGAAGCGGACGCCTCGCCCGACTTCTTTCCACTCGTCCTTGGAGCGCTCGGGCAGGTTCTTGCCGAAGAGCGTCCCCGGCGGCTCGTGGAGGCCCGGGCCGAACGTCTCGGGCAGGAGCTTCACCAGCTCCTCCGGGTCGAGCCGGCGGTCGGCGTCGATGCGGCGGATCGGCTGCGGCTGGGCCAGGAGCGTGTAGCCGTAGCCGAAGGAATGGAAGACCTGCCCGTTGACGTGGGCGGCGGCATCGCTCGCGAGGAAGACGACGAGCGGCGCCACGTTGTCCGGGTCGCGCTCCGTGCCGATGGCCTGCTCGCTCGGCCACTTGCCCGTCTCGTCGAAGATCTTCTTGCCTCTGGGAGTCGAGTCGATCATGCGGGTCGCGCCGCTCGGCATGATCGCGTTGGCCGTCACGTTGTACTTCGCCATCGCGTTCGCCGTCGACCAGGTCAGACCGATGATGCCCGCCTTCGCGGCGCCGTAGTTGGGCTGGCCGGGCGAGCCGAGCGCCGAGACCGACGACATGCTGATGATGCGGCCGGCCTTCTGCTCGCGCATCGCGATGGAGGCGGCGCGGGTGCAGAAGAAGGTGCCGTCGAGATGGACCGCCAAGACGGCGTCCCACTCTTCCTTGCTCATGTTGAAGATCATGCGGTCGCGCAGGATGCCGGCCACGTTCACGAGGATGTCGATCCGGCCCCAGGTCTTGACCGCCTGCTCGACCATCTCCGTCGCCTGCTTGTAGTCGGCGACCGACCCGTAGTTGGGGACGGCCGTGCCGCCGACCTTCACGATCTCCTCCACCACCTTGGCGGCCGGGCCCGTCGCCACGCCTTCGCCGTCGAGCCCCGTGCCGAGGTCGTTGACGACGACCTTCGCGCCCGCCTTCGCGAGCGCGAGCGCGATGCCCCGGCCGATGCCCCGACCGGCTCCCGTTACCACCGCGGTCTTTCCCTCGAGCATTCCCATGGTCACCCCCGTGGTTGTCGCTGGTAAGAGTTGTCCCCGATCAACGCCGCCGAATCATCCCCCAAAGGGGTCACGCAATGAAGAGGCCGCCATTCGAGGAGAGCCAAAGGGCCGTGAAGAAGGATCTGTCGTCGGAGGCGAGGAAGAGGCAGGAGCGGATTAAACATGACCTCGCTGGACGCCACCTTAAGCCCGCCTTTCAGAGCTGGATGCGAAGACTGGCGGGAGTCTACGCGGGTTTGGGGAACCGTGTCAAAGCCCTGTCTCAGCTCCCTTCGGGGATGCCGAGTCGCCACTTGAGGATCTTCCCCGTCGCGCTCTTGGGCAGCTCGCTCACGAGGGACACGCGGCGCGGATACTTGAAGGCGGCCAACCGCTCGCGGCAGAAGGCCACCAGCTCGTCCGCGTCGGCGCGGGCGCCGGGCCGAAGCGTGACGAAGGCCGCCACTTCCTCTCCCAGCTCAGGGTGCGGTGTCCCGACCACGGCGGCCTCCGCCACCGCGGGATGATCCAGCAGCGCGGCCTCGACCTCGCCGGGCACCACGGAGTAGCCGCCGCGAAGGATCAGGTCCTTCTTTCGTCCCACGACACTCACAAATCCTTCGGGTGAAATTATCGCCAGGTCGCCGGTCTTGAACCACCCGTCCTGGATGACGGCGCGGGTCTCCTCCTCGGCGCGAAGATAGCCGTGCATCGCGGCGGGCGTGCGGATCAAGAGCTCGCCGGCCTCGCCTGCCCCGAGCGCCTGTCCTTCGGGGTCGACCACGCGCGCCTCGACGCCGGGCACCGGCCGCCCGATGGCGTCGGGCAGATCGGTCGGATCGTCGGCGAGGTACGAGATCGGGCGGAAGAGCTCGGTCATTCCGTAGCCGCGCACGATCCTCACGCCGGTGCGCCGCCGCCACGCCGCTGCCAGTTCCCAGGAACAGGGCGCCGCCCCCGCCACCGCCAGGCGCAGGCTCGAGCCTGCCGCTGCCGAGACAGCGGGGACATCGAGCATCCGCTGGAACATGGTCGCGACGGCGGGGAGGACCGTGACCCCGTGGCGCGCGATGGCGCGCAGCGTCTCCTCGGGAGAGAAGCGCTCCTGGATCGCCACGGTGGCGCCCGCGAGAAGCGGCGCCAGGAGCGCCCCGTTGAGCCCGAAGGAATGAGCGAGCGGCAGCGCGGCCAGTACGACGTCCTGCGGCGTGAGGCGCATCACGGGCCCGGCCCATGATTCATTGGCGCGGCGTAGCGCGGCGTGGGAGAGGACGGCGCCCTTGGGCCGGCCCGTGCTGCCCGAGGTGTAGAGGATGAGGGCGGGCGCCTTGCCGTCCGCGCTGTCCGTCACAGCCTCGTCCTCCAGCACCTCCTCCGCGCCCACTTTGTCCACGATGACGGCGGGCCCGAGGTGCGCCAGGATCCTGTCGCGCTCGCCGGCCGAAAGGAGCGGGTTGAGCGGCGCGACCGTCGCGCCCAGCTTGAGCGCGCCCCACAGAGCTGCGACGAAGCCCCAGCCGTTCGGCAGAAGGAGCGCGATGGTGTCGCCGGCGCAGACTCCCCGGCGCGAGAGCCGGCGCGCCAGTCCGCCCGCCCGCAGCTCGAGCTCGCGCCAGGTGAGCGCGCCGCCGTCCCAGACGAGGGCGGGGACATCGGGCCGACGGCGCGCAGCGTCGTCGAGCAACGCGGCGAAGTTTTCGGACATTCGCCTACGCTCGATTGGGCCGAGCGCGAGGCGGGCGGGGCCTGTCGCCGGGGCCCGCGGGGGCGCGGCCGGCTCCGACACCCGCTCGCCTGAACGCAGCTCTTCGAACTGCGGACAGGACGAGGGGGGCCCACGCCGCCGGCCGCGCCCCCGGGGCCCCCGGCGCCACCCGCCGGATTGCCGTGACCGGGCGGGTGGCGTCGGGGCGCCGCCCTGCCGCGGGGCGGAGTGGGAC
>JACORX010000140.1 GCA_016179165.1 Candidatus Rokuibacteriota bacterium
CATCCAAGCGCCCCCCCAGCCAGGACGGGCAGGCCGTGCGCGCGAGGAGGCGGAGCCCCTGCGCGACGAGCCGCGCCCGGAGGGCCTGGACCGGATCGGCGGGCACCGCGGCCGGGGGCGGGACGTCAGGTAGCAGCCGGCCATCCGGTCGCCGGAACCGAAGCGCACCGTCGGGCTGTCGATCGACCTGATAACCTTCCTCGTGCACCGCGCGGTGATGCCGGCGACAGAGCATGGAGAGGTTCGAGAGCGTGGTCGGGCCGCCTTGCGCCCAGTGGCGGACGTGATGCCCTTGACCGAACGGGAGCCCGCAGCCCGGGAAGCGACAGCCTTGGTCCCGGTGGTGGAGCGCGCGTCGCAACGCCGGCGGAATCGTCCGGGTCCGGGCTCCAACCTCGACGGTGCGCCCGTCCGCGTCGTGCCGCATCACGACCCGGCTCGCGTCGCACGCCAGGCGCCGCGACACGGGTCAGGGCTCGGACCTTGGCGTACGACAGCTCCCCGCGGGCGAGGGCTTGGGCGAGCTTCGGCAGCGTTCCCAGGGCGCGCGCCACGCGGACTTTCTCCCGGGCTGCCCCCAGGTCGAGTCCGATCCGCCAGCTCAGCCAGGCGGCGCAGGAGCGGAACCCGTTGCTCCAGCCGCCCCGGGCGTCGAACGCGCGGATGAGGTCGAGGAGGCGGGCGGTGGCGGCCTCGAGATGCGCCGACAGCTCGGCGATCTCGTCGCCCAGCCGGTCCAGCTCCACGGCGGGCCCGAGGGTGGTGCGGGTGCGTGTCGAGTGGATTTCCATGGAGAGCCTCCTTCTAGTGGGACGACTTTACACCCGAGTTTCGGAGGCACTCTGGAGCGCTCAGGACGGGCGATTCCGGAACGAGTGATGATTTTGGTCCAGTCCCCGTCCGGCTGGGCATCGCGAGGACCGTGCGGGCCGCTGGGCCGGCGTCCGCCAGGCATGGCCAACCCGCGGCCATGCCATCCCGCATGGGCTGTCAAGCGGAAAATGCGTACCGCGGGGGTGTCGGCGAGGGCCGCCTCGATGGCCGGCGTCGTGTGACGGTCGAAGAGTGCGCGGTGTCTCGCCAGGTCGGTGGTGGAATATTCACCACGCGACGGGGAAATAGTAGCGGACGCCCCTCGACACGAACCCCGCCGACCGCGTCAGTCTTGGCGAGGTTGAGAGGCCGGTGCCCCTCCCGTCACCTCGGATAGCATCCGCATGATGTCCGTCTCGATCGAGCGGATGTCGGTCTCGATCTCTTCCAGAGGGCGGGGCGGGGTGTAGCGGTAGAAGTAGCGGTTGAAGTTGATCTCGTAGCCAATGATGCCAACCTGGCCGTCCTTCTCGTCGCACCGGGCGGTGTCGATCCAGGCGTCGGGGACGTGGGGCTTCACCTCGCGCTCGAAGAACGCTTCCACCGGCTCAGCGAGGGGGACGCTCTCGGTGTCGCGCAGCTCGGGGTCCGGCTCGGGGCGGCCCTCCGCGTCGCGGCAGATGGCGGCTGTCTCGGCGCGCTCGGAGAGGTCGGAGAGGATGGCCCGCGTCACCGGGGCCGCCAGCTTGACGTCCGCCTCGCCCGCGGCGGTCTCCAGCGCCGCCACGAACTCGCCCCGGTCCTTGTAGGGTGTGGCCGGCAGCTTCTGGAGGATCTCCCGTATCGCGTTCTGCTGCTCGCGGCCGGCGGCCTGCTCCTTGACGCCTGCTGCGCCCTTCTTCTTCGACTGGGCCAGCGCCAGGAACCCACGCTCCTCCTCGAGGCGCCGGACGCGCTCGGGGCTCGCCTGGAAGTTGAGGCGCAGGGGCCGCTCGACCGTGATCTTGCGGAAGCCGAAGTGGGTGGTAGGGAAGACCTTGCTGACGACGACCTCTTCCTTCCTGCCGTCCCGGTCGATCGTGCGCGTGTCGCCGTCCTCCAAGTCAGCCAGGATCTTCACGATGTCCTGGGCGCGGTCCAGGGGGATCCCGCGACGCTTGTCGCCCAGGCTCTTGCGCAACGGCGTCCAGAAGGCGGTGGCATCGGTGAGCTGCACCTTGCCGCGGCGGACGGGGGCCTTGCGGTTGGTCACCACCCAGATGTAGGTGGCGATGCCGGTGTTGTAGAAGAGCTGCTCGGGCAGGGCGATCAGCGCCTCCAGCAGGTCGTGCTCCAGGATGAATCGGCGGATCTCGCTCTCGCCGCTGCCCGCGTCCCCGGTGAAGAGGGGCGAGCCATTCATGATGATGGCGATGCGGGAGCCGCCGTCCTTCGGGTCCTTGGCGTGGGCCAGCATGTGGAGCAAGAAGAGGAGCTGCCCGTCGCTGATACGCGGCAGGCCGGGGCCGAAGCGGCCGGCGGCGCCCCGCGCATGGTCGGCCCGCACGGCGTCCTCGTCGCCCTTCCAGTCCTTGCCATAGGGCGGATTGGCGATCAGATAGTCGAAGCGCATCGCGGCGTGGCGGTCGTTCGAGAGGGTGCTGCCGAAGGCGATGCGGTCGGCGTCGCGCCCCGCGGGATCCTTCATGAAGAGGTCCGACTTGGACAGCGCCCAGGTCTTCGGGTTCACCTCCTGGCCGAAGAGGTGGATCTCGGCCTCCCGGTTGATCGGGGGCCGGAGGATGTCGCCGTTCCGGCGGAGCCCGACGCTGACGTGCTCCTTGGTGATCGTAAGCATGCCGCCGGAGCCGCAGCAGGGGTCGTAGACGGTGCAGACCACGCCCCGGCGGCGGATGCGCGGCTCGTCGCCGGCCAGCATGAGGTCCACCATCAGGTGGACGACGTCGCGGGGCGTGAAGTGCTCGCCGGGGTTCTCGTCCAGCGCCTCGTTGAACTTGCGGATCAGCTCCTCGAAGATCGTGCCCATGGTGGGGTTGTCGACCGCGTCGGGGTGCAGGTCCACAGTCTTGAAGCGCTCGAGCGCACCTTGAAGAGCAAGCGCGCCTCGTCGAGCTTGCTGA
>JACORX010000157.1 GCA_016179165.1 Candidatus Rokuibacteriota bacterium
CCCGCATGGAGGAGAAGGGGACGCAGCTGCGGTTCGCCGGCACCACCTACAGCGCGACAGCGTTGTCCGACTTCATGGCCAACCTCAAGGCCAGCAGCAAGTTCAAGGACGTGGACATCGTGGACGCCAAACAGGACCTGACCAAGTCACCGCGCCTGATCACCTTCGAGGTGGTCACGCGCTTCGAGCCTTGAGCCATGAGCGCCCTCGACCCCATCGCCAACGCGTCGCGCCCGCAGAAGCTGATCTTGGGCGCGATGGTGCTGGTCATAGTGGGCGCCCTGGGCTATTTCTTCCTCATCTCCGGAGCCCGCGCGGAGCGCGACACCCTCCTGAGGGAGAACGAGATCCGCCGTGCCGAAGTGCTCAAGGCGAAGGCGGACGAGGCCAACCTCCGCCCGTTCCGCGCGCTGGCCGAGGCGCTGCGCAAGCGCCTCGATACCGCCAAGGAGCGGCTGCCGTCGGAGCGGGAGATTCCGCAGGTGTACCGCCAGGTGTCGGACCTCGCCGCGCGAGCGGGGCTCGGCGTCTCGCTCTTCCAGCCGAAGCCGGCCGAGGACCGGGACGTGCTGTCGGAGGTGCCGATCACGGTCACGGCCGAGTGCACCTATCATCAGCTGGGTGCCTTTCTCGATCGGGTGGGGAAGATGCCGCGCATCGTCTCGCTGGGCGAGTTCCGCTTGATCGGCATCAACCGGCCCACGGGCACGCTCCGCGCGGAGATGACCCTGGCGACCTACACGTTCAGGTCCGAGGGAGCGCCGCCGCCCTCCAAGCCCGGCGCGCCGACGGCGAAGGGCACGCCGGGCGCGCCGCCCGCGCCGGCGGGTTCGCCGGCGGTCGGGCCGCAGGGATCGCGGCGATGAGGTGTCGTCGAGTCATGGCACCGATCATCGGCACGCTGTTGCTCGGTGGCTGCGGCGGCGGCGAACCGCCGGCCAAGCCGCCGACGCCCGTGGCGGTACCCGCAGCGCCCGCGCCCGGCGCAACGGGAGCGGCCGCTGTGCGCCCGCTCGATCCGGGCGCGGGTCCGGTGCTCCCGCCCCTCGCCTACGACACCAAGAAGCGCCCCGACCCGTTCTCGCCGATCGCGCGGACGGTTGAGGTCAAGGGGATCAACGTGATCGCGTTCAAACTGGTGGGCATCGTCCAGGGTGGCCGGGGCCCGCTGGCTCTCGTCGAAGGGGCCGACGGTTTCGGGTATATTCTCAGGAGCGGCGACGTCCTCGACAATAGGCGGGTGACCGAAATTACCGGGACGACCGTGACCTTCGCGGTCTCGGCGCAGCCGGGCCAGGGCCCCACCACGGTGACCCTGCGCCTGGCCCTCGACTGACATGCGGACGCAGAGCCGCGAAAGGGGTGATCGCCTGATGAAGGCCATGGTGTCGAGCGTGGGATTGCTGCTCCTGCTCGAGGTTGTCGCCGCAGGCATCGCAAGCGCACAGACGCCGGACGCTGCCGTCAAGGTGATGTCGCTCAGCGTGGAGCGCACGGTCGACGGGGCTACCGTCCGGATCAAGACCAGCGGTCCGGCGAAGTACCAGTCGCGCTCCTTCGACAACCCGAGCCGCCTCGTCATCGACCTCCCGGGCGCCACGTACGCCTGGAGCCGAACCCTGCTCGATTCCGACTCGGAGCTCGTGCGCCAGGTGCGCGGCGGTCAGTGGAGAAGCAACACGGCCCGCGTCGTGATCGAGCTGTCGCGCAAGGCCGGCTATCGCGTCGACACAGACGCCGACGGCTTGCTCGTCGTGCTCGTGGCGGCCGGCACAGCCCAAGCCGAGAAGCCCTCAAAGGCGCGCGAGATGACGGCAGACGTTCCATCAGCGCCGGCTCCCCCGCCGGCTGTCGAGCCCAGGGCCGCCCCCGTCCCCGACCGCATCGCCCAGGCGGGGCCGGCCGCTCCGCCGACGGCCCCACCGTCCGCGCCCGGCCTGCCGCCCACTCCCAGCGGGCAGGCGCCTCTGGGCGGCAAGCTCATTTCGCTCGACTTCAAGGACGCCGACGTCGTGAATCTCTTGCGCATCCTGGCCGTCGAGAGCGGACGCAACATCGTGGTCGGTGAGGACGTCAAGGGCAAGGTGTCGGTGTCGCTGCACAACGTCACCTGGGAGCAGGCGCTCGGCACCATCCTCGAAGCCCGCGGGCTGTCGCGGCTGGACCGCAACGGGATCATCAGGATCGTCTCCACCGACCAGCTGACCAAGGAGCGCGAGGCGCAGAGCCGCGTGCAGGAAGCGCAGATCAAAGCTGACACCGAGATCCGCAGCAAGCGGGCCGAGGCCGAGATGAGGGAGACGGAGTCCGCGAACAAGAAGCTCCAGTCCGAGGCGGCCATCTCCGCGGCCAAGGCGCGCGGTCCCTTGCGCGAGGAAGCCTTTCGTCTCTCGTACGCGGACCCGGGGGAAATTGCCAACACGCTTCAGGGAATACTCAACATTGGTGGGCAGGGTGACAAAGAAATCAAGGCTTGCAGGACGATTGAAAACCTCAAGGTCACGACTACCACCGGCGGCGGCGCGACGAGTGGTCCAATCGCAGAGCCCCCCTTCTCGCAACTGTTCGGGCCGCCGCGGACTCCCGAGCAGGGACCGCCGCCGCCAGCTCCCGTGTCCCAAGATGTCGTCGGCAAGGGATTGGCCATCCGCGCTCACTGCCCGACGAACAGGCTGTTTCTGCGGCTTTACGAGGCCGACCTCGAGCGTGTCAAGAAGCTCATTCGCGAGTCGCTTGACGTCCCGCTGCCGCAGGTCAAGATCGAGGCGCGGATGGAAATCCTCGACAGGACCGCCTTCGAGGGCATCGGCGTCCAGTGGGGCGGCGCGGGCGCCGGCAACGTCAACAACACGACCACGCTCATCGGCCAGGGATTCCAGAGCTCTCTGAGCAAGACCGGGGCCGTGATCGCGGCCACGCAGGGTGTCCTCCTGCCGGACGGCTCGACGGTGCTCTTCGACCCTGCTGGAGTTCAGGGCCTCAGGACGAATAACCCGAACCTGCCTCTGAGCGCGCTCTTCCCGGTCTCGGGCGCCACGGGCCTGCCGATGGGAGGCAACCTGGTCAACCTGCCCTTCGCAGCACTGCCGGGCGCCGCCAACGCGGGCGCGCCCGCCGGCGGCATCTCCTTCGGCCTCGTCTCGGGCAACTTCAACATCAACCTGGCGCTGCAGGCGCTGGCGACCCAGGGCAAGACGCGGACGCTCGCCCGGCCGGAAATCATCACGATAGAGAATACCGTCGCCTCGATCTCCCTCGGCGAGGAAATCCCCTATGCGACCGTGAGCTCGGCGGGCACCCAGATCCAGTTCAAGGAGGCTTCACTCAGGCTCGATGTCTTTCCGACCGTGGTCAGGGAGCAGCTCGGCCCCAAGATGCTCAACAAGATCAAGCTGAAGGTCGTCGTGGAGAACAACTCGCGCGGCGACACCATCAGCCCCGCCGCCGGCGTGGCGGTGCCCATCATCAACAAGCGCAGGGCGGACACCGAGGTGCTGATCAAGGAGGGCGACCGGCTCGTCATCGGCGGCGTCACCCAGGGGGTGGCCTCCACAACGGTACGCAAAGTCCCGCTCTTCGGCGACATCCCCATCCTCGGCTGGCTCTTCAAGCAGAAGGAGAACAGCGAGACCGGGCGTGAGCTGGTGATCTTCGTGACGCCGTCGCTCGTGACGGGCCAGGGGGACGTCGGCTTGGCAAACGCCCCCATCGCTCCGAAGTAGGGCGGTCGGACACGTGGCGTTTCACTTTCTCACGGCCGGTGAGTCCCACGGCGAGGCCCTCACCGCCGTCATCGACGGCGTGCCCGCCGGCCTAGGGCTCACCGAGGAGCACCTCAACGAGGACCTGGCTCGCCGCCAGCGCGGCTATGGCCGCGGCGGGCGCATGAAGATCGAACAGGACCGGGCCCACATCTCCTCGGGCGTGCGCTGGGGCGTGACCCTCGGCAGCCCGATCACGCTCACCATCCAGAACCAGGACTGGGAGAACTGGAAGCAGACCATGGCGGTGGGCGAGCCACCGGCCGGCGCCCCGGCCAAGGCGGTCACGCGACCCCGCCCCGGGCACGCCGACCTGGCAGGGGCCATGAAGTATGGTCACCGCGACATCCGCAATGTGCTCGAGCGCTCGAGCGCGCGCGAGACCACGGCGCGCGTCGCCGTCGCGGGTGTGGCCAAGCGCCTGCTCGGCGAGTTCGGCATCACCATCCTGAGCCACGTCACCGAGATCGGCGGCGTGCGCATCGGCCCGCTGGAGGTGCCCTGGGACGAGGTCCGGAGCCGCGCCGAGGCATCGGAAGTCCGCTGCGCCGACACCAAAGCGGAGCGCGCCATGATCGAGGCCATCGACCGCGCCAAGGAGGCCGGCGACACGCTGGGCGGAGTCTTCGAGGTCGTCGCCCTCGGCTGTCCCGTCGGCCTGGGCTCCTACGTGCAATGGGACCGCAAGCTCGACGGGCGGCTCGCGCGCGCCTTTTGCTCCATCCACGCGATCAAGGGCGCGGAGATCGGCATGGGCTTCGAGGCCGCGCGCCGGCCGGGCTCGCAGGTCCACGACGAGATCCTGTTCGACAGCGCCAGCGGCTTCCACCGCCGCTCCAACAGCGCCGGCGGTCTCGAGGGCGGCGTCACCAACGGCCAGCCCGTGGTGGTCCGCGCGGCCATGAAGCCGATCTCGACCCTGCGCAAGCCGCTCCGCTCGGTGGACATGGAGACCAAGGAGACGGTGGAGGCCGTGGTGGAGCGCAGCGACGTCTGCGCCGTCCCGGCCGCCGGCGTGGTCGGCGAGGCCATGATGGCGCTCGCCCTGGTCGAGGCCTTCCTCGAGAAATTCGCCGGCGACAGCGTCGACGAGATCCGCCGCAACTACCAGGGCTACCTCGACTACCTCAAGAGCTGGTAGCGGAGGCGGCCGATGATCGACGTTCCCGTCAATCTGGGCGCCCGCTCGTACCGCATCGTCGTTGGAGCAGGTGCCTTGTCGCGGGTCGGAGCCGAGCTCGCCCGTCTCACGCCCGGCCGCAGGGTCGCCCTCGTCACCGACCCCTCCGTGCTGGCGCTCCACGGCGCCGCCGTGAGCCGGAGCCTCGCCTCGGCGGGCTTCGAGGTCACGACGGTGCTCCTGCCGGATGGGGAGCGCGCCAAGACGCTGGAGGTCGCCGCCTCGACGTGGGAGCGCTTCCTCGACGCAGGGCTCGACCGGAGCTCGACGGTCGTCGCGTTGGGCGGTGGCGCCGTCGGGGACCTGGCGGGCTTCGCCGCGGCGACCTACATGCTAGGTATCGGCGTGGTGCAGGCGCCGACCACGCTGCTGGCGCAGGTGGACGCCTCGATCGGCGGCAAGACGGCCATCGAC
>JACORX010000158.1 GCA_016179165.1 Candidatus Rokuibacteriota bacterium
CTGCAGCTCAACGGCAAAGGGGAACGCACGCAGGAAGCCTACACCCGCGCGGTACGGATGCTGAGCACCTTCTACAGCAAGCCGCCCGACGAGATCACAGAGCCCGAGCTCGAAGCCTACTTCCTGCGCCGGCGCAACGTCGACCACTGGGCGCCGAACACGATGCGCATCTGCTACTGCGGCATTCGCTTCTTCTTCGTGCACGTCCCGCAGCGTAACTGGCACCTCTTCGACATCTTGCGCGCCACGAGTGAGGCGCGCCAGCCGGCGATCCTGAGCCTCGAGGAGGTGCGGGGGATCTCGCGCTGCGTGCGGACGGCGCACAACCACGCCTTCGTGAGCACGGTCTACGCCTGTGGCTTGCGCCTGCAGGAAGCGCAGTATCTGGAGGTCTCCGACATCGACAGCCAGCGCCTGATGATCCACGTCCATCGCGGCAAGGGCGCCAAGGACCGCTTCGTGCCGCTGCCGCACGCGACCCTCATCATCCTGCGCACGCACTGGCGCAGCCACCGCAATCCCCGCCGCCTCTTTCCCGCGTGCGGCCGCAACGGGCGGTCGGCCGCGACCGCCACGACGCCAATGGCCACAAGCCGTGTGCAGGGGGCCTTCCGACACGCCGCGCGTGGCGTGTCGGTGCACATCCTGCGAAACGTGTGACAGGTCGCGCGCTTCGCGATGGCCGACCGGCGCACGGCTTCCTTCACCGCCCGCCGCTTCACCCTGTGAAGGTGCCGGACCAGGTCTACCTTCACGGAGCCGGGGAACATGGTGACACGATCCCTGTGGCCCTTGCCCGCGCGGACCACGATCTGGTTGGACGCAAAATCGACGTCCTGGATTCGTAGAGCCGGGCACACTCGGGGAGGCGAAGGCCGGCACCGTACATTAGGTTTCCCCCGTTCGTCGGCTGTAGTGCCTCGCGCGCACCGCCTCGCGGACGCGGCCGAGCACCCGCGGCTTGGGCGCTTGAGGAGGCGCCGCCTCGCGCACGATAGGCGCCGCGCTGGACTCCTCATCCAGCGCCGCGTAGCCGATCGCTCGACTCGGGAGAAGAGTGACCATCCCTGGGGCCCCGCTCTGATTCGGGAGGCCGAGGATAGCCCGGCCTGCGGTTCCAGACAAGCACGAATCAACGGTATCGGGGGCGACACGGCACCGCTGTGACAAGGCAGACCCCACGGGAAGACCCTCGGGCGAGGCGGACTGCATTGGCGCGCCGAGAAGCGCTCTTCGCTAGGGCAGCAGATCAGCGATGGGGATGCGGGATCGAGGGGCGCGGAGCGGCGAGACGGTGTCGGTTGCCCCGAGCCTTCGCCGAGTGCTGAAACGCCACCCGTACGGAGCGTCGGCGGACGGTGTGGGATCGCGGTGGACCTCGAGCACATGGTCCACGAGGTTCACGATCCAGTAATCGCGGACATGCGCCCGGGCGTAGAGGCTGCCCTTGTGCTCCCGGTCGAAGGCCAGGCTGGCCTCGGCCACCTCGACGAGGAGGACGGGCCGGGAAGGATGACCGGCCAGGTAGTCGCGCGGGCTCCCGGCGCAGACGGCCACGTCGGGCTCGGGCTCCGACTCGTCGTCGAGCGCCACGGGCATTTGGACTCGCACCACCCAGCCGGGTCCGAACGCCGCACGCAGGGCATCTTCGGCCAGTCCGGCCGCTACTGCGTGCGGGCTCCCCTGCGGCTCCCGCACGACGAGCTGGCCGCCGACGAGCTCGACG
This sequence comes from Candidatus Rokuibacteriota bacterium, assembly GCA_016179165.1. GTDB lineage: Bacteria > Methylomirabilota > Methylomirabilia > Rokubacteriales > CSP1-6 > AR37. The sequence continues at coordinate 1,727 of JACORX010000158.1, forward strand.
CGGTCGCCGGGCTGGAAGACAGCCCGATACACGAGCCGCTCGTATTCCACCCGGGCCCAGCGCTTGGTCGGAACCGGCATCGCATCCATCCCGTTCAGGCTAAACCCCATCGGCGCCGCCCGTCAATGTCCGCTGATGCATACACTTCGCCCTCGCCCCGTGGAGGCTACGTCACCCAACAGCGCCCGATGCCACCGGGACTGTGCTACACTCCCGAGCCAGTTGAACGGTCACTGCCGACCCGCAGGCTCAATCAAGCCGTAGAGGAGGATCCCCGTGATGCGACGTGCGATCGGACTGCTCTCCCTGGCTCTCGTGGCGCTCTCGCCGTTCGCGCCCGCGCAGGCCCAAGCCCCCAAGGAAGTCGTGATCGGAGTCCTCTACCCGCTGTCGGGCCCGGTGGCCCAGGTGGGCATCGACTCCATCAGCGCTGTCAAGATGGCCGTCGAGATCATCAACAATGGCGGCTCCACCCTGAACCTGCCCCTGGGCAAGACCGCCGGCCTGCCGGGTCTGGGCGGCGCCAAGATCCGCCTCGTGATCGTGGATCACCAGGGCAAGCCCGACGTGGGCCAGGCCGAGGCCGAGCGCCTCATCACCCAGGAGAAGGTCCACGCGCTCTACGGCGCCTACTTCTCAAGCGTGACCGCTACGGCGAGCCAGGTGGCCGAGCGCTACGGCATGCCCTATCTGAACGCCGAGTCCTCCTCCCCCGGCCTCACCGAGCGCGGCTTCAAGTGGTTCTTCCGCACCTCGCCCCACGACGGGCACTTCAGCGTGGCGATGTTCGACTTCATGAAGGACCTGGAGAAGCGGCGCGGGGTGACGATCAAGACCTTGGGCATCATGCACGAGGACACCCTCTTCGGCGTGGACTCGGCCAAGGTGCAGGAGGAGCTCGCCAAGAAGTACGGCTACGAGGTGGCGGTCAAGATGGCCTACCGCGCCAAGACCACCAACCTGGACGCGGAGGTGGGCAAGCTCCAGGCGGCCAACCCGGACGTCTTCCTGCCGACCTCCTACACCTCGGACGCCTTCCTCTTCGTCAAGGCGGCGAAGAACCTGGACTACAACCCCAAGATGCTGATCGCCCAGAACGCCGGCGTGCGCGCCA
>JACORX010000153.1 GCA_016179165.1 Candidatus Rokuibacteriota bacterium
GCAGGACCTTCTCCAGCAGATCGACCGCTACCGCCGTACCCGGGAGATGGTCGAGAAGATCCGCTACGGCCAGTACCTCTAGCAGGCGGCTGAAAAGGGCCCATCTGCTTCGTTGGCGCCCTCGGCCGCAGGTTCAACGTACAGGAGTACGCCTCACCTGCGGCCTTCGGGCGCCGCCTCGCATCTGGACCCTTCTCGACGTCCTGCGTCCTCGGTGGGCGCGGCTTCGGAGAAAGGCCACTTTCAGCCTCCGGGGGCGAGGGCTTCCATGACTTCGAGGGCGCGCTCGAGAGTGACGCCGTGCGGGTCGAAGTTGGCCTCGAGGAAGAGCTCGGTGAGCCCCGCCTCGGCGTAGCGGCCCACGTCCTCGCGGATCTCGTCGATCGTGCCCCAGAGCGGGCGGCGGTCTTTTCCCTTCGGGCTCGCGTGGAGCTGGAAGCTGCCGCGCGATACGATCTGGAGCGCGGCGGGATCGCGTCCAGCCTCTCGGGCCGCGGCCTTGATCTCGGCGACCAGCGGCGCCACCTGCTGGAGCGGCACATTGCCGCCATTGAAGCCGTCGTACGCGACGGCCCGCCGGACCACCGTCGGCCCGTAGCCCCCGATGGTGATGGGCGGGTGCGGTATCTGGACAGGCCTCGGCTCGACCTTCGAGCGCGGCACGCGGTAGAACTCGCCCGTGAACTCGACGGGATCCTCCGTCCAGATGGCCTTGAGGCAACGCAGGAACTCGTCGCCACGGCGGCCGCGACCGGCATACGGCACGCCGACAGCCTCGAACTCGTCCATGGACCAGCCCAGGCCGAGCCCCACGTCGAGCCTGCCTCGCGAGAGCACATCGAGCGTGGCGAGCTGCTTCGCCAGCACGACGGGCGTGTAGTACGGCATGATCAGCACGCTCGTGCCGAGCCTGATTCGCGAGGTGACGCCCGCCACGAATGCCAGCGAGATCAGCGGATCCATCACACGCTCGAATGGCTTGGGCCAGGGCTGGCCCGGCAGGGGCGGGTAGTCGTTCTGCGGCTTGATGGCATAGAGCAGGCGCTGGAAGACCCAGAGCGAGTGGTAGCCGAGCGCCTCGGCGCGCTGCGCGATCAGCATCTGGTTCTCGGGCGTAGCCCAGGACCCGGCCATGGGCAGGGAAAATCCGAGCTTCATGCGGTCGGTCTCCTGTCAGCGAAGGTCGCGAAAGAAGGCGCGGAGGTCGTCCACCAGCGCCTGCGGCTCCTCGATCGCTGCGAAGTGCCCGCCGGACGGCATGACGGTCCAGCGGCGGATGTTGTAAACGCGCTCCGCCCATGAGCGCGGCGGCCGCAGGATCTCTTTCGGGAAGGCGGCATAGGCCGTGGGAACCTCGACGCGCTGACCGTCGCCGATGGGCCACGGCGCGTGGTAGCGCGCGTAGTAGGGCCAGAAGGAAGAATTGATCGCGCCCGTGACCCAGTAGAGCGTGATGTTGGTCAGGAGCTCGTCCTTGGTGAAACGCCGCTCGATGTCGCCGCCGCAGTCGCTCCACGACCTGAACTTCTCGACGATCCAGGCCGCGAGCCCGGCGGGCGAGTCGCTGAGCCCGTAGGCGAGCGTCTGCGGCTTCGTGCCCTGGATCCACTGGTAGCCCGTCTCCTCGCGGAGCCAGGCCCCCAGGTCGTCGAGGTAGGTACGCTCCTCGGGCGTGGGGTCCTTCGGGCGGGGGAGGTCGCGGCGCAGCGACAGAAGGTTGACGTGGATGCCGGCCAGCCGCTCCGGATAGACGACGCCGAGCCGGGAGGTGATGAAGCCGCCCCAGTCGCCGCCCTGGGCGGCGAAGCGGCGGTAGCCGAGGACATCGGTCATCAGGGTCGCGAAGGCGTCGGCGATCTCCGTGACGCCGAAGCGCGGCTGGCCCGGCGCGAAGGAGAAGCCGTAGCCTGGCAGCGAGGGCGCGACCACAGTGAAGGCATCGCGCGGGTCGCCGCCGAAGCGCGCGGGGTCGGTGAGCATCGGGATGATCTTGTAGAACTCCCAGATGGAGCCCGGCCAGCCGTGAGAGAGCAAGAGCGGCAAAGGAGCGGGGCCGCGGCCCTCCTCGTGCCCGCGTCCCTCTACATGGATGAAGTGGAGATCGATCCCCGCCACGGGCGCCGTGAACTGGCGGAATCCGTTGAGGAGCGTCTCGTGCTGCCGCCAGTCGTACCGCTCGCGCCAGTAGGCGCAGATCTCCTTCACGTACGCGAGGTCCGCGCCGTAGGCCCAGGGTGCGCCCGGGGCCTGGTCGGGCCAGCGCGTGCGCGCGAGCCGCTCCCGCAGGTCGTCGAGCACGGCCTGCGGGACCTCGATCCTGAACGATGTTGGACTGAGCGGTGTCTGCGCCATCAGAAGACGGGCTTCTCGACATAGGTGCCGAAGACGCTCCGCAGGCGAGCGACGATCTCACCGAGGGTCGCGCGCGCCTTGACGGCCTCGATCGTGACGGGCATCAGGTTGGCGTCGGGGTTCTTCGCTTCGGCCTCGAGGCGATCGAGCAGCGCCGCCACCTTGGTGCCGTCGCGGCGGCGCCGGACCTCCCGGAGCCGCGCGACCTGGCGCGCCTCGACGGCCGCGTCCACCTTGTGGATGGGCACCGGCACGGGCGCGGCCGGCTCGACGAAGCGGTTGACGCCGATCAGGGGCTGGTCGCCCGAGGCGCGCCGCCGCGCGGTGTCGTAGGCGGAGTCCGCGATCTCGTGCTGGAAGTAGCCTTCCTCGATGGCCTTGATGGTGCCGCCGAGCGCGTCCACCTTGGCGAGGATGTCGAAGACGCGGCGCTCGATCTCGTTCGTCAGCGCCTCGACGTAGTAGGAGCCGCCGAGCGGGTCAATCACGCCCGTCACGCGGCTCTCCTCGGCGATGATCTGCTGGGTGCGGAGCGCCAGCTTCATCGCCTCTTCGGAGGGGATGGCGTAGGCTTCGTCGAGACCGTTGGTGTGCAGCGACTGTGCCCCGCCGAGCACTGCTGCGAGCGCCTGGAGCGCCGTGCGGACGACGTTGTTCATCGGCTGGGCCCTAGTCAGGGTCGCGGCCGCCGTCTGGCAGTGGAAGCGCAGCCGCATGGACTCGGGCTTGGTCGCGCCGAAGCGGTCTTTCATGATGCGCGCGTAGATGCGCCGCGCGGCGCGGAACTTCGCGATCTCCTCGAAGAAGTCGTTCTGCGCCACGAAGTAGAAGGCGAGGCGCGGCGCGAACTCGTCCACCGGGACGCCGGCGCGCGTGACCTCCTCGACGTAGGCGATGGCGTTGGCCATGGTGAACGCGACCTCCTGGACGGACGTCGCCCCCGCCTCGGAGATGTGGTAGCCGCTGATGTTGATCGGGTTGTAGCGCGCCATGTTGCGTGCCGACCACACGATCATGTCGCGCATGATGCGCATGGACGGGCGGATGGGGAAGATCCACTCCTTCTGGGCGATGTACTCCTTCAAGATGTCGGCTTGCACGGTGCCCGAGAGGTGGTTGAGGTCCAGGCCCCGACTCTGCGCGAGGGCGACGTACATGGCGAGCAGGATCCAGGCGGTGGGGTTGATGGTCATGGAGACGGAGATCGTCTCGAGGTCCACGCCGGCGAAGAGCGCCTCGACGTCGTCGAACGTGTCCACGGCAACGCCCTCGCGACCGACCTCGCCCAGCGAGCGCGGGTCGTCGGAGTCGTAGCCCATGAGGGTCGGCATGTCGAAATCCACGCTGAGCCCCGTCTGTCCCTGCTCGATAAGGTAGCGGAAGCGGCGGTTGGTGTCCTCGCCCGTGCCGAAGCCCGCGATCTGCCGCATGGTCCAGAGCCGCCCGCGGTACATCGTGGGATACGGCCCGCGCGTGTACGGGTACTGGCCCGGCAGCCCGAGGTCCTCGTGACGGAGGTCCTTGACGTCCTCAGCGGTGTAGACACGCTTGAGCGGCAGTCCCGACAGGGTCCTGTATTCGGGGCGCGACTCGGGCTGGCGGTCGAGGAACCCGCGCAGCTCGCCCGCCTCCCACGCCGCGCGCAGCGCGGCGGCCCGCGCGATCTCGTTGCTGTCGAACACTTACGCCTCCCTTTTTTCCAGCGCCTCGCGATAGAGGTCGCGGTCGTCGATGACCCGGCGCGCCTTGAACTCCGTCCGGGGCAGGGTGCCGTGGGGAACCAGCTCAACGACCGGGTGGATGCCGAGCCGTGCCCTCAAGCGCTCGCGGATGAGCGCGCGGAGGGCGTCGAGCCTTGCGGCGTCGCCGAGATCGGCGGCGGCTTCCACTCGCACGAGAAGCTCGTCCATCGTTTCGCGGCGCGACACTATCACGTGGAACTCGCCCCCGAATCCGTCGATGGCGCGAAGCGTGTCCTCGATGGCGCTTGGGTAGACGTTCTCGCCGCGCACGATGATCATGTCGTCGAAGCGGCCGTAGAGCCCGTCCGGGAGGCGCGGGTAGGTGCGCCCGCACGGGCAGGGCTCGTCAGTCCAGCGAGTGCGGTCGCCCGAGACGAGGCGGATCATGGGCTGCGAGGTGCGCTCGAGATGCGTGTAAACGGGCGTGCCCTCGGCACCGAACGGGACGGGCTCGAAGTTGTCGGCGTCGCACACCTGAGTGTAGACAATCTCCTGCCAGA
>JACORX010000154.1 GCA_016179165.1 Candidatus Rokuibacteriota bacterium
CCCCCCCCCCCCCCCCCCCCCCGACGACAGGCCCCACCCGCCTCCCGCGTGATTCACGCGGGACCGGAAACCGCTACGAGGGATGTGCGGAAAGGTGTTCGCTGATCACCCGCAGAGCGACTTCGACGGCGCGCACGCCGATGGCGGGATCCATGCTCGGCTGGTCGAGCCCCGACGCCGCAACCATAGTAGGAGACAGCGGGAGGTGCATGAATCCGACAAGCGCCCGGCTCGACGCAACGCTCACGGTGTGGAGCGTGGCGTAGAGCGTCTGGTTGCAGAGGTACGTGCCGGCCGTGTTGGACAGATACGCGGGGATGCCGTCACGCGCGAGTGCATCGAGAATGACCGGCAGGGGCAGCGTCGCGAGATAGGCCGCCGGCCCGCCCGCGACGCACGGCTCGCCGCTCGCCTGGTAGCCGGCATTGTCGGCCACCTCGTAGTCCATCACGTTCACGGCCACGCGCTCGAGCGCGATCCGCGCCCGCCCTGCGGCCAGTCCCACGTGCAGCACCGCCAGCGGATCGTGCTCGTGCAGGAGGCGCCGCGCCGCGAGCCCGGCCTCGACGTGGTGCACCGGCAGGATCGCGGCGCGGACGGGCAGGCCTCCGACCACGCGGCCGTCCACGGCGTGTGCGATCTCCTCGGAGGGGTTGGACGGATGTCCGCCGAAGGGCTCGAAGCCCGTGACGAGGATCATGGTTCGTCCCGTTCCTCCCGCTCGACGATCTTCTTGGCCCTCTCGTAGCTCTTCTTGAGCCATGACATCGCGCGCCCCGCATCCCGCAGCTCCTGGACGTGGCAGATGACCCACCCTTGCGCGCCGAGCCGCGGGTGAGGCGTGAAGACGCCGGAATCCACCGCACGGCGCTGGTCCTCCACCGTGAGCCGGATCCAGAGGTCGGTGTCCTTGGTCCGAAGCGGAAAGCAGGCAAAGAGGCGCGGCCCCACGAAGTAGCCCCAGCGCCCGAACATGGGCGTGATCTTCACCCCGGGCCAGCCGCCGAGGATCTCGTTGAGGGCGCCGGCGGTCCCGGTGCCGCCCTTCTCGAGGCTGCGCCGCGTGCTGCGCCCCGCGCCGATCCCACGCACTCTCCGCGGAGGCGCTATGGCCAGACCTGGGTGTACGCGAAGCGCGCCCGCTCCGATACCTTGCCGAACCAGCGGTCGTAGTCTCGCCGCAGCGCCTTCATGTGGCCGGACTTCATCAGCGCGCGAAAGGTCTTCTCGTCCTGGACCTCGTAGACGGCCATGTAGCGGAACTTGTCCTCGCCCAGGATGGCCTTGTAGCGCCGCGCGCTCACCGCCCCGGGGTAGCGCAGGAACTGCGGGCAGTGCTTGTAGTTGTACCAGCGGTTGAACGCGGCTTCCTTCTTCCGGGGGATGGTCGCCTTCACGATGAAGAGCACCGTGGCCATGGAGTCTCCTTTTCAGCGAGTTAGCGGTTCACCGCTTGCCACCCGCGAGCCTGCGGGATGCGGGCAGCGTGCGCAACCAGAGCATCGAGAGCAGGCCGAGGACGCCGCCCACCCCCAGGACCGAGAAAGCCCAGCCCCATCCGGCGACTGAGGCGCTCCGCCCGCCGTGGAGATCGAGCACCCATCCGAAGACGAGCGGCGCGACGGCACCGGCGCCGAAGCCCAACAGGGAACGCACGGCGAGCGCCGAGCCCAGTCGCTCAGGCCTCACCGATTCGGTGATCCCGGTCGAGTATACCGACGAATCGCCGAGGGCGGAAAAGCCGTAGACGCTGCCGGTGGCGACGATGAGGAGCAGGGGCGCCGCCAGCATCCAGCCGAAGCTGAAGGAGCAGACGGAGCTGACGAGCATCATCGCCGCGATCACGGCCGTGCGGCCCCAGCGGTCGGACAGCGCGCCGCCGACGGCCGAGGCGACGATGCCCATGATGTGGAAGAGGGCCGAGAGCGTCGCCCCGAGGCCCGCGGCGCGCTCGGCGCCCGTGCCCTGGACGACCAGCGCCGCGGCGACGAAGGCCGGCGTCCACGCCCACATGCCGAGCAGCTCCCACGAATGGAAGACGTAGCCCACGATCATGAGCTGGGCGGGACGGTTGCCCGAGAGGTCGGCGTCGAGGCTGAAGCCTTGGCGCGGGCCCGTGCGCCGCGCACGCGAGCGCTCCCCCCGGAAGAGCGCGAGCGACAGGACGAAGCAGAGCAAGGGCCCCAGCGCCAGCGCGCCCAGGGCCGCGCGCCACCCCGCACGCTCCACCATGATGCCGCCGATCACAAGCGCGATCACGTAACCCATGGAGGAAGCGGCGAGGAACCAGCCCATCGCCCGCCCCCGGCGCGCGGGCTCGAAGCGCTCCGCGAGCAGCATGATGCCCGGAGTGTAGATGCCCGAGACCGCGATGGCGACGGCGCCGAACAGGAGCAGCGCCGAGATGTGCCCCTGGGCCAGGACGGGGATCAGCAGCGCCACCGCCGCGGTCAAGCCCGCCGAGCCGACGAAGACCACGCGCGGGTTCATGTAGTCCGCGAGCGCGGATACCACGACGAGCGCGACGGCGGTGCCGATCTGGTACGCGGAGGAGATGGAACCCGCGGCCGTCGCCGACAGCCCCCACTCCTGCTGAACGACGGAGAGCACGGCCGGGTAGGCCATGGACATGGTGGAACCGGCGGCCCGGGCCGCGCAGAGGCCCACCAGCCAGAGCGTGTCGCCGAGCGCCGGTCTAGGGGAAGTGGTAGCGGGAGATGTGGACGTGGACGTTGTTCGCCGCCTCGGGCTTGAGCGTGATCTCGTTCGCCCCGTAGAACATCATGGCGTCCACCTTCTGCAGCCGCTGGACGAGCGGCGCCATCTCGGGCGCGACCATGGAGAGCGCCGCCATGCCGAGCGTGCCGCCCACCTCTGCCGCCGGCACCATCATCAGCGTCCCCCCGCCGGACCAGCCGACCATGCTCCGCGGTCCATCGTTGACGGCGACCTCGGGCAGCCCAAAAAGCTGCTGGAACGTCTTCCCCGTCTCCTGCGGATCGCGACAGCCGATGACGAGACGCTTGAAGCGGACGGGTGAGTCCGCAGGGACATCATCATGCTGTGGCGTCGCGAGCTCGACCAGCACGCCGGCGCACGCGGTCGGGCTGAGGAAGACGATGCGCCCCGCCAGCCCCTGCCGCGGCGTCTGGTCGATCAGCGCCACGTTCTGGGCCTTGAGGGTGTCGAGGTCGGCGTCGACGTTCGGCGTCTCGAGGCAGACGTGGTGCAGCCCTTCGCCGTGCTTGGCGAGAAAGCGCGCCACGCCCGTGTCCCCGCGCGTCGGCTCGAGCAGCTCGATCTCGCTGTCACCCGCGGCCAGAAGCGCGGCGCGCACGCCCTGGTCTGCGATGTCCGCCTCGCGGACGAGCGGGAGCCCCAGAGCGTCCCGCCAGAAGCGACTGGCGCGCGCCAGGCTCTCGACCACGACGCCGACGTGATGGATCTTCTTGATCATGCGTTGAGTCATCCGCTGCCGGGCAGCCGGACGATGCAGCTCCGGCGGCGACGTACCAACCTAGCCGAGCCCCGGTGGAATTTCAAGCGTTTTCCCCCCGCCCCACCCGTCATGCCGGCGCGAAGAGCTTCTGGAACTCCGACCAGGGCACGGGCGACACGGCGCACAGGCGCACGGCCTCGGCGACGTGCGCGGGCGTCTTCATGCCCACGAGTGCCGTGCCCACGCCGGGCGTGGAGCGCACGAACTGCAACGCCCGCTGCGCGTCGGTGTCGAGGCCCGGGAGGAGCCGGGCGATCACCTCCGGAAGGTTCTTCGCGAGCTGGCCCTGGTAGATCGACCCGGAGCTCATGACGTAGACGTCGAGCTGGCGCGCCGACTCGAGCAGCGGGACGGGCTCGCGCGGGCCGCCCTGGTTGGCAAGCGTGAAGGCCTCGGTCATGGCGAGGTTGTACGGCAGCTGGACCACGCGAAACCGGTGCTCCGGCCCTCCGACCTCCTCGGCCAGCGCGACGAGATCCGGCAGCGAGAGGAAATCGCGTGCCGACTGCGGCCGGCGGTACCCGCTCCAGGTCGCCGTGCCGTAGAGCCCGATCCTCCGGTCGCGCGCCGCGCCCTCGAGGAACTCGAAGGCCGCGCGGAGCCGGCGCATCACCTCGCGCCGCGGCACCTCGCCCAGCTGAGTCTCCGGGTTGTGGAGGTAGTAGATGTCGATCGTCTCGATGTCGAGGTTGACCCGGCTGCGTTCGATCTGGTCCTCCAGATAGCGCGGCGTCATGCAGTGACAGCCTGCGACGAGATCACCGGACCGCAGTAGCCCCGGCGGCGCAGGCCCGTCGAAGGGCAGGAAGCCGCCCTTGGTCGCGACCACGACGCCCTCGCGCGCCGCGCGACCGGCGCGCACGAGACGGCCGAGCGCCCTGCCGACAGCGCGCTCGCTCCGCTGGTGCCGATAGTTGACCGCGGAGTCGACGACATTGATCCCCGACGCGACGGCCTGCTCGACGGCGGCCTCATACAGGGCGTCCGTGGCGTCGTCGTCAGGGCCCAGGTAGGCCCCAATACCGACCGAGGAGAGCGACAACCCGCGCCACTGGCGGAAGTGGCCGCCGGCCGCCCCGGCGCCCAGGGTCGCACGGTAGACCGACGTGCCCTCGGACGTCGCCCCGCCCTTGAGCATCGGGGAAGTCCGTCGCTACTTCGGCTCGAGCACGGTGAAGCGCAGGGCGCCCTCGGTGATGTGACCGTCGGCCGCCAGCACCTTGTAGCGGACCGCGTAGGCGCCTGGGTGGACCGACCCGAGCACAAGCACGATCCGGTCCGGCTTCTCGCCGCCGTCGGTCTTGACGACCAGGGGCACCGGCCGGCCGTCTTCGGCGGCGAGCGTGACGCGGCTGAGGCGCTTCTCGATCTTGCTGTTGAAGCGGAGGTAGATGCGCGTGGGCGGCTCGGCGAGCTTCGCGCCTGCCGCGGGCTCGGACTCGAGGATGATGGCATGCGCCGCCACGGCCCCGGGATCCTGCACGAGCAGCGCGGCGCAGAGAGCCCAGCCGCGCAGGGCTCCCCATCCCCGGGTCACCCGCCTCAACGCGCTAGCGCCAGTCGTCGAGCACCAAGTCGTCGGGATGCTCGTTGTCTTCCTGCTTGCCCCGCTTCATCCGGACCATGGTGAAGTCCAGATGGTAGCCGCGCTCGAGGAGCGTCTGGTACGCGGTCCAGTAGTACGTATAGACCGGCGCCACCACGCGCCGAAGCTGGGCCGCATGCGCCATCTCCTCGACGGCCGCGAGCAGGGCGTGCAGGTTCTCGGGCTTGCGCTGTCGCGAGTCGACCGCGAGGAACTTGACGAAGACGCTGCCGTGCGGGGCCTCGCTGACGCCGGGCATGTGGACGATGGCGAAGCCGATGACATCGCGCCCCTTCTCCAGCAGCAGGGTGTCGCCGAGCGCCAGGCCGTCGACGATCTCAACCTCTTTGCCCAGGTCCATGCCGCGCCAGATGCCGTTGGTGATGCGCCGCATCCGGAGCATGGCGGCCTTCTTCCTGGCCTCCTCGAGCGAGGAGTAGCGGCGCACCTCGAGGCCGGCCCTGGGGGGCCGCGTCGCCTGGACGATTTCGCGCCGGTCCATGGGCTTCGCGGCGATCACCACGAGCCCCTTGGGCTTGTATCCGAACTTCTGGTACATGGTGATGTGCTTCGGGCTGTTCGGGTATGTCGACACGCCCTCGAGCGTCGCCTTGTTCTCGCTGAAGAAGCCCTGGCAGGCCGTGAGCAGCTGCCGGCCGATGTCCTGGTTCTGGTAGTTGGTCAGCACAGCGACAGGACCGACCAGCCCGACCGTGCCCCACATCACCGCCAGCGCCGCCCCGACGATCTTGCCGTCGCCCTCCTCGGCCACGAAGCACCCCCACGGCTCCATGAGCCAGCGGTGATGAACGTACTGGGCGCCGCCGAAGACCTGGCGCGGGCGCGTGCCCATCTGCCGTTCGAAGAAGTCGCCGAAGGCCTGCTCGATGACGTCGCGGACCTTGGCGAGGTCGCCCTTGCGCACCCGGCGGATCTTGATGAGCGGCGTGCGTCCCTGGTTGTCGAGCCCCGGTCGGTCCACCGTCGCCCTCATGACTGTGTTGGAAGCCCTGCCAGCTCCTCGAGAAGTGTGATCACGCCCGAGTGATCGAGGCCGCCCTTGCCCTTGACTCGCATCGCGTTGAAGAGCTCCTGGACGACCGCCGTGCACGGCAGCGGGACGCCGAGCGCCCGCGACGATTCCATGATGAGGCCCAGGTCCTTGAAGTGCAGGTCGATCTTGAAACCCGGGTTGTAGGAGCCCGCGACGTAGTTCGGGCTCTTCTGGTCCAGACACTTAGAGCCGGCGAGCCCGCCGCTGAGCGCCTTGAGCGTGAGCGCGCGATCGAGGCCGGCCTTCTTTGCGAGCGTCAGCGCCTCGCCGAGCGCCGTCAGGTTGACCGCAACGATGATCTGGTTGGCAAGCTTGGTGAAGCCCCCCGCGCCCAGCGGGCCCAGGAGCGTGATCGTTGTGCCGAGCGCCTGGAAAACCGGCAGCGCCGCGTCGAAGTCGGCTTTCTCGCCGCCCACCATGATGCTGAGCGCGGCGTCGATGGCGCCCTTCTCGCCGCCCGACACGGGCGCGTCGAGCATCCTCACCCCCTTGGCCCCGAGGGTATGCCCGACCTTCTGCGACACGAGGGGAGAGATCGTGGACATGTCCAGATAGAGCAGGCCCTTCCTGGCGCCCTCGACTATCCCGGCCCGGCCCAGGGCCACCAGTTCCACCTCGGGGGAGTTGGGCAGCATGGTGATGAGCACGTCCACCTGTCCTGCCACGTCCTTGGGTGAGGCGGCCGCCTTGGCCCCGGCGCCGACCAGCTCCTGCACGGGCCCCTGGCTCCGGCTGTGGACCACCACCGGGTAGCCGGCCTTGAGGAGGTTCTTGGCCATGGGACGGCCCATGATTCCAAGCCCAATCATTCCAATGGTTAACGCCATGGTCACCCTCGCGGAGGCAGAAAAATGGTGGGACAACGTCTAGCCCGCAACGCGTCAAATAACACGGGCCGTCGCAGCGAGTCAAGCCAGAACTGCCAAAAACGACCGAAAACGCAGGTTTGAGCGCGCTGACTATCCCGATCGACCGTCCTTCAGGTGGCGCCGGACCCAGTCAGGGTCGAGCTCTGTGATCCTCCAGGAGCGGTCAGGCTGCTGGCTCATCCTGAACCTGGCCTGTCCACGGCGCGGATCCGCGTAGATGACCCAGGCGCCCTCCGCGTCACGCTGGACGGCCAACCCTCTGAAGGCCGCGATCATACCGGCAGGCAGCGCCAGAACGCTGGGCCCCCGGCCGCCGGTCTCGGCCATCTTCCGGAGCTCGCCGCGCACACGGGCGGCCACCAGGGGCTTCACGGCCCGGTCCGCCACGGACCGCGCCGCCCCCTGCCCCAGAGCCTCGATGGCGTTCGCGGCCTTGGAGTTCCCTCGGAGGTAGTCCGCGACGATCACGTCGCTGGCGGCTTGGGCGACGCGGTCGACGTCGACGAAGTGCTCCGCCGCCGCCGCGTCGTGCGCGTGGATCGCGCCGGCGAAGCGGAGGAACGAGTACTGCGGGGTGCCCATCAGGTAGTACCAGACGAGGAGCGCGGCGAGGACAAGCGCGGCCGCGGCCAGCAGGCCGTGAAGGGTTCTGCTCGACACTATCCGCCCATGAACTGGCCGAGCAACGTGATGCGGTCGCCGTTCTTCAGCGGGGAGTCGAGCCCGTGCGTGACGCCCAGCACGGCATCGTTGACGACCACCTCGATATGCTCGCCCAGCTCGGCGCGGTCCGGACTCCAGAGCGCCGCGTCGAGCTCGGGGAAGCGCGCGGAGCAGCGCCGCAGGACATCCCGCACCGTCTCCCCCGGGGCGAAGGCCTCAGTGAAGACCTTGCTGCCGGACCCGTCGCCACCCACGTGCTTCGTCACCCACGTGGTGACCTCCACCGTTGCGCTGAGCGCGGGCGTCGAGCCTACTTGCGCCACAGGTCCTTCGCGAGCCGGTCGAGGCCGAGCGTCTTCAGCGTCTCGCGCGTGGGCTTGCCGGTCTTGATGTCGTACCCGACCGTCTCGTACCAGACCTCGCGCATGCGCTCCCACTGGTCCATGACGTTGTGGTCCTTCGCCGGGCCGTCCACAGGCTTGGAGCCGTACCGTGGCGACGGGTACTCGACGTCGGTGCCGATGCCGCAGCGCAGGTTGAAGGCGCGGAAGATGGCCGCCGTGCGCCGGCCCAACCGCATCGCGTCCGCCAGCGTGTACGTCCAACCCGTCGCGGCCGACAGCGCGCGCGCCAGGTGCTCGATCCGCGTGCGGAAGGTGAAGATGCAGCCGCCGAGGGAGTCCTCGAAATGCTTCCGCCCGAGGATGCCGCCGACCATCCGGGCGACTTCCTCACCGTTGAAAGGGTTGATGCGACCGGGCAGGCCGATCTCGGTCTGGTGGGTCGCGTTCGCGCTCTCCATGGTGCCGTTGGAGGAGGTACAGGTGTCCAGCATCTCCTCCCACCGGCCCCGGTGATCGTGTCCCCTCGGAGACGCCCCTTTCTTGGTGTAGACGGCGCACTTCGCCGCCTCGCCTCCGATCTTCTCCGACGCGCGCTTGACACCCTCGGCCAGGAGATCGCCGAAGCCCTCGCGGTGGCTGATCATCCGGATCAGGCGGTACGCGCCGTCCACGTCGCCCCACGCGAGCGTGAAGCCGACCTGCTTCTCGGTGAGATACCCCTTCTCCATGCACTCCATGACCCAGCCGCAGACCCAGCCGAACTCGTTGACGTCCAGGCAGGCCCGGTCGAGGCGCGTGTTGAGCCAGGTGATGCTTTCCTTGTCGGTCAGGCCGATCTGCCAGCCGGCGCCGGACCATCCTTCGTATTCCGGCTCATCGACCAACTCGCCGGCCTTCGGCCCCTTGCCGATGACCTGGATGTGGCAGTGGTGCATGCCGCAGGCGTTGCACTGGTGTCCCCGGTGGTCGAAGCCCGCGCGGAGCTTGGCCGGCTCCCACGTCGTCATGTCCACCGCCGTCAGGTTCGTCGTATAGTTCTTGATCGGCAGGACGCCCAGCTTGTACAGGTTGGAGACGCCGGGAAGCGTTCCCCAGCGGTAGAGCGTCGAGGTCGCCGGATCCGTCTTGAGGTCGTGCGCGATATCGTCGGCCGCCTGGACGAGCCCGCGCGGGTCATGGGGCGAGAGCGCCTTGGTGCCGCGCACGATGCACACGGCCTTGAGCTTCTTCTTGCCCATGACCGCGCCGCAGCCGTTCTTGGAGGCGACGTGACCGTAGTCGCCCTGGATCGCCGCGAAGCGGACGAGGTTCTCACCGGCGGGGCCGATCGAGTAGACGGACATCCGGTGCCCCGAGAGCGCGTGCTCGGCCTCGAGCGCCTCCTGCGTCTCCCAGGTGTCCTTGCCCTTGAGGTGCGCGGCGTCGCGGATCTCCACGACGTCGTCGTTGATATAGAGGTAGGAGAGCTTCTTGGCCTGGCCCTGGACAACGATGGCGTCATAGCCCGAGTACTTGAGCGCGGCGCCGAAGAAGCCGTTGGCCTGGGTCGAGGTCGCGCCGTCGGTCTGCGCGCCGCGCGTGACCACCGTGAGCCCGCCCGTGCCCCAGACCGGCAGCCCCGCCAGCGGTCCCGTGGCCAGGATGAGCCGGTTGTCCGGATGGTCCCAGTGGACCTTGGGGCCGACTTCTTCGTAGAGGATCTTCGCCCCGAGACCCACGCCGCCGAGATACTCGCGCATATCCCCCGTCCAGGGCTGGGTCCAGATCTTGCCGGTCGAGAGGTTGACCCGGAGCAGCTTGCCCGCATACCCGGGCACCGAGGCGGGAGGGGCCGCGGGTTTCTTGGCTGGACGACTTGCCGTCGCTGTCGGGCTCATTGGACCATCACCGAGTGGGGAAGCTGGGGTGATTGGGAGGCCCGCCCAAGGACCGTCTGCGGCAGAAGCTTCCCGGCCGTGTGGGTCGCGAGGTAGGCGGGCTTGACGTCGAAGGGGTTTTTCTTCAGGTGCGCCTTCCAGCCGGAGAGGTCCGCGCCCGAGTAGACGAGGCCCTTGAGCATCCCGACGTCGTTCGTGGCCCAGACGTCCTCCGCAGCGCCGCAGATCATGGCGCCGGTGAGCGTGCCGCCGCGGAAGAGGAGCTTGCGGTACTGCGAGCGGCCGGCGTGCGTCGCTGTGAAGACGTCGGCCTTCGGATCGTCCCACTGGCCGAAGGAGGCGACGTCGAGGTGGCACACCTCGACGATGTTCATGATGAGGCTGCCGCGGTACGCGAGGTCGCGTCCCGCCATGTTGGCGCCGACCACGCGCCCGTGCTCTTGGGCGGTCGGCTCGATCGCGTGGACCTCGAGGGTGCCCGTGAGCAGATTCGGTCCGCGCGCGACGTCGCCTGCCGCGTAGACGGTCTTGACGCTCGAGCGCAGATGGTCGTCCACGAGGATGCCGCCGCCGGGCTCGGCCGAGACCTCGATTCCGGATCCCTCGAGCCACTCGAGGTTGGTCCTGATGC
>JACORX010000155.1 GCA_016179165.1 Candidatus Rokuibacteriota bacterium
ATCCCGGTGATGGCCAAGTGCCGGATCGGCCACTTCGTGGAGGCCCAGATCCTCGAGGCCCTCGGCGTGGACTACATCGACGAGTCGGAGGTGCTGACCCCCGCCGACGAGCACTTCCACGTGGACAAGTTCGCCTTCAAGGTGCCCTTCGTCTGCGGCTGCCGCGATCTGGGCGAGGCGCTCAGGCGCATCGGCGAGGGCGCGGCCATGATCCGCACCAAGGGTGAGGCGGGTTCGGGCAACATCGTCGAGGCCGTCCGCCATATGCGGGCTGTCATCTCCGGGATCAAGCGGCTCAAAGCGCTCGGGCCGGAGGAGCTGATGGCCGAGGCCAAGAATCTCGGCGCGCCCTACGAGCTGCTGCGCTGGGTTGCCGAGCATGGCAAGCTGCCGGTGCCCAATTTCTCGGCCGGCGGCATCGCAACGCCGGCCGACGCGGCGCTCATGATGCAGCTGGGCGCCGAGGCCGTTTTCGTCGGCTCCGGCATCTTCAAGTCGGCCGATCCTGCGGCGCGCGCCAAGGCCACCGTGCAGGCGACCACCCACTTCAAGGACGCCGACATCCTGGCCAAGGTCTCCGAAGACCTGGGCGACGCCATGCCCGGCATCGAGACCTCCAAGCTCAAGGAGTCTGACCTGCTCCAGACTCGAGGCTGGTAGTCCGCGGATGGGCATCCCCAGCACCGGGGCGCGCGCATGACCATCGGGGTTCTCGCCCTCCAGGGCGACTTCGACCTGCACAGGAAGGCGCTCGCCCGGATCGGCGACGGGTCGGTCGAGGTGAGGCTGCCGCGCGAACTCGAGCGCGTGGACGGGCTGATCATGCCCGGCGGTGAGAGCACCACGCTGCTCAAGCTTCTCGACGAGTGGGATTTTGTGCCGGCGCTCGAGAAGTTCCACGCCGCGGGCAAGCCCATCTTCGGCACCTGCGCGGGGCTGATTCTCCTCGCGCGCGAGGTCGAGAGCCCGAAGCAGTTCTCCCTCGGGCTCATCGACATCACGGCCGAGCGCAACGCCTACGGCCGGCAGAAGGAGAGCTTCGAGACCGAAGGTGTGGCCGACCTTGGGCAGGGGCCTCAGCCGATCAAGATGGTCTTCATCCGGGCGCCCCGGATTCGCAGGTTGGGCCCGGCCGTCACGCCGCTGCTGGTGCATCAGGGCGAGTGCGTCATGGCACGCCAGGGCACGGTGCTGGTCGCGGCCTTTCATCCCGAGCTGACGGACGACCAGACGGTGCACCGCTACTTCGCTTCGATCGCACGGCAGGCCGCGGGCTAGTCCAGACGCGCCAGCACTTCTTCATTGACATCGACCCGCGACCGAAGGCATAGTCTGGTCCGACCACCGGACCAACCCTGCGGCGGCAACGGGCGGCACGCCCGAACCAGATCGAGCTCCCAGATCGAGCCCGAGGAGGAGCGATGGCGCATTTCACGTGTGAGGTCGTCTACCGCGGTATCTTCCAGAAGAACCTCGCCGCGCGGATCTGCCGCGGCATCGTCCTCTCGTCGCGCAAGGCCGGCCGGTGGGGCATCGCCTTCGGCCGCTACGGCGACAGCCCCCAGCGCAATGGCATTCCCGCCAAGGACTTCGCCATCGTCGCGGACACCCTGGAAGAGCTCGAGCAGAACATGGCGCGCTACGAGCCCAAGGAAGTCGACGTCACGATCTGTGTCGACGACACCCTGTCCAAGGGCGTCGAGTCGTGGGCCTGGTACGGGTTGCAGCCCATCAACCGGCTTACGGTTCCCAACGGCACCCTTCTGATGACGTCGCTCCAGAGTCCCGCGGACCTGCTCCGGGACATCCACAAGAAGGAGGCGCCCTACAACATGGCGCTGATCCCCGCCAAGGCGTCCTTCTCCGGCCTCTGGGTATACAAGGAGGACCATACGGAGGCGCGGATCCTGGGCGCTCTCGCCAAGCTCCAGCCGGGTTTCCTCTCGCTCGACGCCGTCTGCGCCGCCATCCAGGAGGCCGAGTGGGGTTCCGAGCTCAAGGCGGCTTCCGCCCGCAAGGCCCATGACCGGCTCGAGACGCGCCCGGTCAAGACCACCGAGGGCAACCGGGAGACCCCGTTCTCCTTCGAGAAGCCCAAGTGGTGGGAGATGCGAGAGGGCGTCACGATCCCGGCCATTCCGGTCGGCAAGCCCATGGAGGGCGGCAAGGGCTATGTGCCCGAGCGTAACCCCTACTTCAAGAAGTTCACGACGCGCACCATGCGCCCGGTCATCGACTTCGACAAGTGCGTGAAGTGCACGCTCTGCTGGATCCAGTGTCCCGATTCGTGTTTCGACGTCACGCCCGACGGGCTCTACGATGCCAACATGGAGTCCTGCTGCGGCTGCGGCGTCTGCGAAGCCGTCTGCCCGGCCAAGGAGTGCGTCACCATGGTCCGGGAGGACGCCTTCGAGGACAACGCGAGCCAGTGGGAGATGTGGCGCAAGGACAAGCCGCAGTACACGGCCTGGCTCGGCAACAAGATCAAGTCCAAGGAGCACGTGGTCCGCTCGCACGGTTTCCGCTTCCGCGGCCAGTACGAGCAGGAAATCAAGCAGGAGATGGACCAAGGCGGCATCGAGATCACGGCAGGCATCCCCGGCGAGAACGCCGCGGGCAAGCAGCGCTAAGGCGGGGAGGAGATCCCAATGGCAGTGGAGACCAAGACACCCGCGGCGGGCACGGCGGCGTCCGATGACCGCGAGATGCTCATCTCCGGCAGCGAGGCCTGCGCCGAGGCGCTGACACTGGCTGACATCGACGTGGTGACGGCCTATCCCATCCGCCCCTACGACACCGTCATGCAG
>JACORX010000156.1 GCA_016179165.1 Candidatus Rokuibacteriota bacterium
GCGGGGGCCGCCGCAGAGGGCGGGGTCTCACGGAATTCCTGGAGGGTCTCGATGAGCAAGCAACAAAGCGCCATGATCGAGAAGCCTGGGATGCAATCTGGAGTATGTGTTAAATCTGGGGGCCGCGAGTCGGGTTTTGTGTCTGCCGCGAACAGCGCGTCAATGCTACTAAAGAAGCGTTCTCTCATCCGTCTCTCAAACACGCCAATTGCTTCTGCCCATGCGCTTTCATTGCCGTCGAGCTGCTGAGAGAGATCTTCCCATTTCGTCTTAGAGAATCCAAAGCACATATCAGCATTCATATCGCACCTCGTCGATGATACAGCAGGCCCAGCCCATGCGATCGTATCTTGGCGGGCACTTGGACGCGTTGTCGGCAACCCGTAGGAGTGATCGTCTGCGCGGCCAAACTGACCCGCTACCGACGGCTCAGGCGAGCAGGCTCAGGAGCGCGCCGAGACCGAAGGCCGTAATGATGGCGGCGGCGGCGCGGTTCACCCAGCGCAGGTGGACTGGAGTGATAGAAGAGCGGAGGAGGCCGACACCAATGCTGAGCAGGAGCCACCAGAACGCCGAGCCGAGGAAGACGCCCGTCACCATGAGCGTGGCTGGGCCGTAGCCGTTGACGGCGCCTCCGAGGCCGAGCCCCGCGAAGATCGCCGCGAAGGAGAGGATGGTCGCCGGATTCGCAACGGTCAGGGCGAATGTGGTCGCCCAGGCGGACACGAGGCCTGGTTCGCGGCGCGCTGCGCCGGCCGTCGCGGCGGGCGCGGCCATCCATGTCCGGACACCCAGGTAGCACAGGAAGAGCCCGCCGACGGCCTGCAGCCAGGCGCGCTGCCCCACGAGCGCGCTCGATACGAGCGTGAGGCCGAAGGCCGCCACGGCGCCGTACAGGGCGTCGGCCGTGGCGGCGCCCAGCCCGGCTGCGAAGCCGACGGCGCGGCCGTCGGCGAGCGTGCGGCGGATGCAGAGGATGCCGATCGGGCCGACCGGCGCGGCGATCCCGAAGCCGATCGCGAGGCCGCGGAGGAAGACGGAGAGCTCCACGCGCGGCCCCGGCCGCTGTCAGGACGCGCGGGTCGGCGCATTGCGGCGGGCCGGGAGCTTGAGGGCGGCGTCGATCGCCGCCGCGAGGCGCGTCTCGTCCGCCGTCGCGTCGAGCCGCACCGTGATCTCGCCGCGCTTGTTGACGACCACCGTGTACGGCGCCCGCTTGAAGCCGAAGCGGTTGGCGACCCGGAGGCTTGGGTCGAGCGCGGCGGGGTAGTCGGCGCGGTGGGCCTCCAGGAAGGCGCGGGCGTCGGGCTCGGTGTCGTCTACGTGGATGGCGAGGATCTCGACGTCCCGCGCCCTGTACCGCTCGTACACGCGCTGAAGCCCCGCGGCCTGTGCCGCGCAGGCCTTGCACCACGAGGCCTGGAAGCGGAGCACGAGCACCTTCTTGCCGATGAGCGCGCGGGAGTCGAACGTGTCGCCGCCCTTGAGGAGCGGCATCCGCACGGCGGGGGCGGCCGGCGGGGCGGCGGCGGCGGGCGCCGGCCCGAGGGCGACGAAGGCGAGGGCGGCGGCGGCCAGAACGCGCATGACGACGCATAGTATAATCGCCGCCATGACCGACCTCGAACGGGAATTGCGGCGCGTCGTGGAAGGCGACGTCCGCTTCGATCCCTACTCGCGGCTGCTCTATTCAACCGACGCGTCGATGTACCAGATGGAGCCGATCGGCGTCGTGATCCCGCGCCACGCGGGCGACGTGCAGGCCGTGCTGGAGCTGGCCAACCGGGAGAACGTTGCCGTCCTGCCGCGGGGTGGCGGGACTTCACTTACCGGACAGACGGTCAACCGGGCCGTTGTCGTGGACTTCTCGCGCTGGATGCAGGGCGTGCTCGAGGTCAACCGCGAGGAGATGTGGGCGCGCGTGCAGCCGGGCGTCGTCCAGGACGAGCTGAACGCCCACGTCCGGCCGCTCGGGTTGCTGTTCGGGCCGGACACCTCGACCTCCAACCGCGCCACCATCGGCGGCATGCTCGGCAACAACTCCGGGGGATCCCACTCGATCGCCTACGGCCTGACGGTCGAGCACGTCATCGAGATCACGGCGCTCCTGGCCGACGGCAGCCGCGCCGTGTTCGGCGAGGTGACGGCCGAGGCCTTCCGCGTCAAGATGCGCGCCTCGGGGCTCGAGGGCCAGATCTACCGCGAGGTCGCGCGCATCCGCGACCAGCACGGCCCCGAGATCCGGCGGCGCTACCCGAAGCACTGGCGGCGCGTCTGCGGCTACAACCTCGACGAGCTCTGCAAGGACCGGCCGCTCAACATGGCCCGGCTCGTCGTCGGGTCGGAAGGCACGCTGCTGACGATCGTCGAGGCCAAGATGCGCCTCGTCTCCCGCCCCAAGGCGACGGCCGTGGACGTGATCCACTACCTCGGCATCCAGGAGGCGCTCGAGTCCTCACAGGCCATCCTCGAGACCGGTCCCTACGCCGTCGAGCTGACGGACAAGATGATCCTCGACCTGGCGCGGGGCAACATCGAACAGTCCAAGCGCATGGACTTCGTCCAGGGCGATCCGGGAGCGATCCTGATCGTCGAGTACGCGGGCGACACGCCGGCCGAGGTCCGCTCCAAGGTCGAGGCGCTCGAGACCAAGCGCGCCGCGGCCGGCTTCGGCTACGCCGCTCACATCGCGCTAGACGCAGCGGAGCAGCAGTCCATCTGGAAGCTCAGGAAGGCGGGGCTCGGGCTCCTCCTCGGCACCAAGGGCGAGGCCAAGCCCATCGCCTTCGTCGAGGACACGGCGGTGGACCCCGCGCACCTGCCGGTGTTCGTCCCGCGCTTCAAGGAGATCATGGCCAAGCACGGTGTCGAGGGCGCGTACTACGGCCACTGCTCGGTCGGCTGCCTGCACATCCGGCCGGTGATCAACCTCAAGTCGGCGCGCGGGCTCGAGCAGGTGCGCGCGATGGCCGGCGAGATCTTCGACCTGGTTCTCGAGTACGGCGGCGCGATCTCGAGCGAGCACGGCGACGGCCGCGCGCGCAGCCCCTTCCTCGAGCGCGTGTACGGTCCAGCCGTGTTCCAGGCCTTCCGCGAGTTCAAGTCGGCCTTCGACCCGAAGGGCCTGATGAACCCGGGCAACATCGTGGCGAGCCCGGGCGTCACCGAGCACCTGCGCTACGGCACCGAGTACAAGACCTGGGAGCCGAAGACCGCGCTCGACTTCTCCACACAGGGCGGCTTCGCCGCGGCCGTGGAGATGTGCAACGGCGTGGGCGTGTGCAGGAAGAGTCTCGAAGGTACGATGTGCCCGTCCTACATGGCCACGCGGGACGAGGAGCACTCGACGCGCGGTCGGGCGAACGCCCTCCGCGCCGTCCTCTCGGGCAAGGTGCCGTCCGCGGACTTCACGGGGAAGCGGCTCTACCAGGTCATGGACCTCTGCCTCGAGTGCAAGGGTTGCAAGGCCGAGTGCCCGGCCAACGTGGACATGGCGAAGATGAAGTACGAGTTCCTCTACCACTACTACAAGGCCAACGGCCAGCCGCTGCGCAACCGGATCTTCGGGCACATCGGGAGCCTCTCGTGGTGGGGATCCAGGCTCGCGCCGCTCTCGAACTGGCTCGCCGCGTCGGCGCCCAACCGCTGGTTCATGGACACGCTGCTGGGCATCGATCGCCGACGCCCGCTGCCCGCTTTCGCACGCGAGACCTTTACCGACTGGTTCGACCGGCGCCGGGCGCCGGCCGACGCGCCGCGCGGCCCAGTCGTCCTGTTCCACGACACCTTCGTCACCTACAACGCGCCCGAGATCGGCCGGGCCGCCGTCGAGCTGCTCGAGGCGGCCGGCTACAAGGTCGAGCTGGTGGACCGCAAGTGCTGCGGCCGCCCGCTCATCTCCAAGGGCATGCTCGACGAGGCGAGGGAGCACGCGCGCTGGAACGTCGAGCGCCTGCTTCCGTGGGTCGCCCGCGGCGTGGCCGTCGTGGGGCTCGAGCCGTCGTGCCTGCTCACGCTGCGCGACGAGTGGGTCGAGCTCCTGCGCACCGACGAGGCGCGGCAAGTGGCACGCTCGAGCTTCCTGCTGGAGGAGTTTCTCCTGCGCGAGCGGGCCCGCGGCCTCGACCTGCGGTTCAAGCCGGGCCCGCGCCGCGCGCTGCTCCACGGGCACTGCCACCAGCAGGCGATCGTCGGCACGGCGCCGACGGTAGCCGCCCTTGCGTGGGCGGGCTACGAGGTCAGCGAGGTGGACTCCGGCTGCTGCGGCATGGCGGGCTCCTTCGGCTTCGAGAAGGAGCACTACGACATCTCGGTGACGATGGGCAACCGGCGCCTGGCGCCCGCCGTCCAGGCCGCGGCGGCCGACACCGAGGTGGTCGCCCCCGGCATCTCCTGCCGCCAGCAGGTCGAGCACCTGTCCGGCCGGCTCCCGCGGCACCCGGCCCAGCTCCTGCGGGACTCACTCGACACCTGAGAGCCAGCAACCACTCGCTTACCGCTTCCGGGAGACCAGCCATGCCACTCAGCCGGCAAACGCTCGAGACGCTCTACCAGGTCATGGTCCGGATCCGCCGCTTCGACGAGAGGACGGTGGAGCTCTTCAACGCCGGCCACGTCAAGGGCACCGCCCACAGTTACGTCGGCCAGGAGGCGGTCGCCACCGGCGCCTGCGCGCACCTGACGAAGGACGACTCCGTCATCAGCAACCACCGCGGGCATGGCCACTGCATCGCCAAGGGCGCGCGCCTCGACTTCATGATGGCCGAGCTGATGGGGCGCGAGGACGGGTACTGCCGCGGCCTGGGCGGCTCCATGCACATCGCCGCGCTCGACCTCAACATGCTGGGCGCCAACGGGATCGTGGCGGCCGGCGTCCCGATCGGCGCGGGGGCCGCCCTCGCCACCAAGCTCCGGGGGAGCGACCGCGTCGTCCTGACCTTCTTCGGTGACGGCGGGGCGAACCAGGGCGTGGTGCACGAGACCATGAACCTGGCCGCGGTGTGGAAGCTCCCGTTCATCTTCGTCTGCGAGAACAACAGGTACGCGCTCAGCACGGACCAGCGGCGGACCACCGCGGGCGAGGGCGTGGCCGCCCGCGCGCGGGCCTACGGCATCCCGGCGGCCTGCGTGGACGGCAACGACCTGGTCGCCGTCTACGACGCCGTCGGCGAGGCGGTCGCGCGCGCCCGCCGCGGCGAGGGGCCGAGCTGCGTCGAGGCCGTCACCTACCGCTGGGGCGACCACAGCATGCGGGCCAACCTGCCCGCATACCGGACCAAGCAGGAAGAGCTCGAGTGGATGGAGAAGGACCCCGTCGCCCGAGTGGAGCGGCGCCTGATGGACATGGGCGCGAGCGAGGTCGAGCTGAAGGAGATGCGCCAGCGGCTGGAAGGGGAGCTGGACGCCGCCGTCGCGTACGGCATCGAGAGCCCGGAGCCCACCGTCGAGATCATGGAAGCCGCGGTCTACTCCCCGCACTCGCAAGTGGCGGAGCCCGCGAGCCGCGCCGGCCGCGAGCTGACCTTTGTCGAGGCCCTCAACGGGGCGCTGCACGGCGAAATGGCGCGCGACGAGCGCGTGTTCCTCATGGGCGAAGACGTCGGCTTGATCGGCGGCATCTTCCAGGTGTCGCGCGGGCTGCGCGATCGGTTCGGCGAGGAGCGCGTGCGCGACACGCCCATCTCGGAGCCGTCGTTCGTGGGCATGGGCGTCGGCGCGGCCGTGGCCGGGATGCGGCCCATCGACGAGATCCAGTTCAGGGACTTCGTGGCGATGTCCATGGACCAGATCGTGATCCAGGGGGCGAAGATCCGGTAC
>JACORX010000143.1 GCA_016179165.1 Candidatus Rokuibacteriota bacterium
ACGTACAGGAGTACGCCTCGCCGGCGGCCCTTCGGGCGCCGCCTCGCATCTGGACCCTTCTCGACGGCCTGGGCCCCGGGCGTCCGTGACGCAGCCGGACATAACTGAGCCGCTGAGAGGGGCCCCGCTGCTTCGTTGGCGCCCTCGGCCGCCGGCTCAACGTACAGGAGTACGCCTCGCGTGCGGCCCTGGGGGAGAGGGAAATGGAGCGGAACACACTTCGCGTTATTTCGGATCAGGGCTGAGTCACCGACTAGGGGCTGTGCTTGCGGAGGAAGTTCAGGCAGAGGTCGTTGAAGGCGGCGGCCTGCTCGATGAAGTGCATGTGGCCCGCGTCGGGGATCCTGGCGAGTTCTGAGCCAGGGATCAGGGTGTGGAGGTTTTCCGACGCTGACGGCGGCACGAGGATGTCCTCCGTGCCCGTCGTGATCAGGGTCGGCACGCGAAGGGAGGGCAGCCGGTCGCGCGTGTCGTGGGCACGGATGGCCTCACCCTGGCGGCTGAGCCCGGCGAGACTCGTGGGGAAGGGGTACTCGATGGCCCGCAGGATCCACGCCTCAATGAAATCGGGCTGATCGGCGAACGTCTTGCGGCTCAGCAGCCAGGGTAGGGAAAAGTGGACGAACTCCTCCGCGTCGCCGCGGGCCTTCACGCGCAGGAAGTTGTCGATCACGAGCCGCCCGTAGCCGTCGACACCGGCGGTGGTGCAGTGGAGCTGGAGCGTCAGGACGCGCTCCGGGTGCC
Organism: Candidatus Rokuibacteriota bacterium; assembly: GCA_016179165.1. GTDB lineage: Bacteria > Methylomirabilota > Methylomirabilia > Rokubacteriales > CSP1-6 > AR37. Next base: position 745 of record JACORX010000143.1, read on the forward strand.
GGAGCGCCAGCTCCTGGGCGATCATCCCGCCCATGGAGGCGCCGCAGATGTGCGCGCTTCGCACGCCGAGCTGGTTCATCAGGCCCACCACGTCGTCGGCCATGCCGGCGATCGTGTAGCGCGCGTCCGGGGCGTCGCTCTGGCCGGCGCCGCGGTTGTCGATCGCGATCACGTCGAACTCGGCCGCGAGGGCGGGCACCTGGAAGGCCCAGGCGGTATGGTCGCCGCCCCAGCCCATGAGGAGGACGAGCGCCGGCGGGCGCGCCGGCCCGATGCGCTGGTAGAAGAGCCCGACGTCACCGACCTGGAGCTTGGGGATGACTCAGCCTCTGACGGCGCGGAGGATCTCGTCGAGCTCGTCCGTCGTGCCCGCGTCCAGGGCCGGCGCCGGCGGGCGGACGCGCGACGAATTGATCCAGCCGCGGCGGCGGAGGATCTCCTTCCTGATGCCGATGGCCGTGCCGGGCGTCGAGCCCGGCTGGCTCTCGTAGCGGATGAGCGGTAGCCAGCGGTAGAAGAGCGCCCGGGCCTCGTCGCGGCGGCCGGCGACGAAGTGATCGCGGATTGCCTTGAGCGCCTCCGGGTAGGGGAAGCCGGTCATGGCGCCGTCGGCCCCGCGCGATAGCTCCTCGAAGAAGTAGACGCCCCCGAGCCCTCCGAATATCGCCACGCGCCGCGAGAGGATCTCGCGCAGCCGCGTGATCTTGGGCAAGGTCGGTGCCTCCTCGATCTTGACTGCCTCGATCGCGGGGATCTCTTCGCACAGACGGACCATGAAAGCGGCCGGCATCGTCACCTGGGTCGTCACCGGCTCGTCCTGGAGCACAAGCGGGACTGCGGCCGCGGCCGCCACCGCCCGGTAGTACTCGGCCACCGCGTCGAGGTTCTTGAGGCCCGTCGGCGGGGCGACCATGAGCCCGTCGGCCCCGTGCTCCTGGGCCACGCGGGTGAAGGAGGTCGCGAGATGCGTGCCCGAGGCGGAGACGCCCACCACGACCGGTACGCGGCCGCGCACCTCCTTGACGACGCCATCGACCACGCGCCGCCGCTCCTCATCAGTGAGACGGTGGGCCTCGCCCGCGATACCGAGAAGGGTGACGCCGCTGATGCCCGTGGCGAGGGCGGCTTCGACGAGACGCGGCAGCCCGTCCGTGTGGAGATCACCGCCGTCAGTGAACGGCGTCGCCATGACATGGAACACCCCCGACCACTCGATCATCGAGAGTTTCGACTCCTCATTGTCAAAAGTCAGCAGGCGGCTGAGAAGGGTCCAGATGCGAGGCGGCGACCGAGTGCCGCACGCGAGGCGTACTCTCTGTACGTTGAGCGTGCGGCCGAGGGAGCCAACGAAGCAGATGGGCCCTTATCGGCCGCCTGCTAAGCGCGGACCTGGCAGGCTACCCAGTGACCCGGCGAGATCTGCTTCAGCACCTGCTCGTTTTCGGAGCAGGCCGGCACACGGACGAGGCAGCGTGTGTGGAAGCGGCAGCCGGAAGGCGGCTTGATCGGGCTCGGTACATCGCCCTCCAGCAGGATGCGCTTGCGCTTGACCGCCGGGTCCGGGATCGGCACGGCGGAGAGGAGCGCCTCGGTGTAGGGGTGCTTCGGATTGTTGTACAGCTCCTTGGCCGGCGCGATCTCCACGATCTTGCCGAGGTACATGACGGCCACGCGCGTCGAGATGTGCTCGACCACGGACAGGTCGTGGGCGATGAAGAGGTACGTCAGGTTGAACTGCTTCTGGAGATCCTCGAGCAGGTTGATGACCTGGGCCTGGATCGAGACGTCGAGCGCGGAGACCGGCTCGTCGGCAACGATGAGCTTGGGGCTGACGGCCAGCGCCCGGGCGATGCCGATGCGCTGGCGCTGGCCGCCCGAGAACTCGTGCGGGTAGCGGCGCAGGTGCTCGGAGCTCAAGCCGACCGTCTCGAGGAGGTGGACGACGCGCTCCTCGCGCTCCTTGCGCGTCTTGGCGAGCTTGTGGATCACGATCGCCTCGCCGATGATCGAGCCGACCGTCATGCGCGGGTTGAGCGAGGCGTACGGGTCCTGGAAGATGATCTGCATGTCGCGCCGCAGGTGCCGGAGCGACCGCTTGTCGAGCGCTGTGACGTTTTTCTCCTCGAAGGTGACCTCGCCGGATGTGGGCTCGATCAGGCGGAGGATGCAGCGCCCCGTCGTGGACTTGCCGCAGCCGGACTCGCCCACGAGGCCCAGCGTCTCGCCCTTCTGGATCGTGAACGACACGTCGTCCACGGCGTGGACACGCGCGACTTCTCGGGAGAACAGTCCACCCCGAATCGGGAAGTACTTCTTGAGGTTTTTGACCTGGAGGAGCGGAGTCTCAGCCATGGTTTCCCTCTAGTAAAGCCAGCAGGCGACCTTGTGCCCGGGCTTCACTTCCTTGATGACGGGATCCTTCTCGGTGCACACCGATTTCACGAAGGCGCAGCGCGGGGCGAAGCGGCAGCCCGGGGCGATGTCGCCCCTGAGCGTCGGCACCGTCCCCGGAATCGTCTCCAGCCGGCGCCGCTCCGTCGCGGCCAGGTCGATCCGCGGGATGGAGCGGAGCAGCCCCTGCGTGTAGGGGTGCAGCGGCTCCTTGAAGAGGTCCGCGACCGGGGCCTCCTCGGCCACCTTGGCCGCGTACATGACCACGACGCGCTGGGCGGTCTCGGCGATGACGCCCATGTCGTGGGTGATCAGCATGACGG
>JACORX010000144.1 GCA_016179165.1 Candidatus Rokuibacteriota bacterium
ACGTGATCTCGCCGATCGTGATCCAGACCGCGGTGTGCCTCTCCTACGGGATCCTGATCGAGTCGGCGCTGTCGTACCCGGGCGTGGGGGTGCAGCCGCCAACGCCGTCCTGGGGCACGATCCTGAACGAGGGCAAGCAGTTCCTGACGCTGGCCCCGTGGGTCTCGCTGTTCCCCGGGGCGTTCATCATGCGGGCGGTGCTGGCGCTCAACGTGCTGGGCGACGGACTGAGCGACGCCCTCGATCCCCAAGCCGAGATGAGGTGACCATGCCCTACGAGCCGACTGACAAGATCGGAGCCCTGACCGACGCGGAGGTCGCCACGTTCCTGGACGAGCCTTGGAACGGCTGCATCGCCACGATCACGCCCGAGGGTTGGCCCTACGTGGCGCCGGTTTGGTACGAGTTCGAGTGCGACCGCCGCGCCTTCCTGGTGGTGGGCCGCGAGCGGGCCCAGTAGATCACCCACATCCGTGTCAACCCGCGGGTGGCCTTCCACCTGGCCGACGATCACCACGCCCAGCACACGCGGGTGCCGGTGCAGTCTCCTGCGCATGTCGCTTCCCGACCAACTCAGGCGCCATCAAGGACAGGCCGGTCAGGTTTCCTCCCGGGCGCGCGAGACTGGTGATCGTCCCAGTTGCTTGCTTTGCAGCCTGGATCGCTGGCGCAGAAACGGGCCGGCTCGGCTGCGAGGTCGCGAAGCCTATCGTACTTTTCCTCCGTCCATCGGGACTCAATCGCGATGTTCCGACCTTCGACATAGCCTAGTTCTCTCAAACCCTTTCGGAAGGCGTCGAGGAACCGTGGGGATCGTGGGTCCGAAAGGGAGGACGGGAATAGAAGACCTATCCAAGGGATGTTCGCTGTCTGCTGTGCCTCGCCGCCGAGCGGCACAACATGGACTGCGACGGCCAGAAGCACGATAAGAACGGTGATGAACGTGGCGGCCTGTATCCATGTTGCGCCGCTCGAGACTGGGCCCCTGCGCATGAAACCCCTCAGTGGTACGTCGCCCTCCTTGTGCGGCGAATGCATGGCTGGTCCAGTGCGCCTAACGGCCATGGTGAGCAGCCGGTCGCCCTGGACCGGCCCGCTCCGCCCGGCTGTTAGCCAGGCTCACCGGCCAATCTCGGGCACGGAAAGGCCCCGGCAGATCTTCCGGGCCAGCACATCCGAGACTTCGGTGTGCCTGGGCACGGCCTCGACAGCCCCCGTCCTGGGATTGGCCCAAAGGGAATGCGCCCGGCCTTCGCGCTTCAAGTGACACCCGTGCTTCCTCAAGTGGCGAAGCACGTCACCCCGCTTCACCCGACGACGACTTTCTCTCGGGTCGCCGTCGCGGGGATGCCGCGCAGGCCGTCCTTGCGTCTGTCCTCAAGAATCAGCGTGATGGCATTGCCTAGGCTCTTCAAGGCTGCCGACTTCGTCCTGCCCTGGCCATTCGCGCCGGGAATCTCCGGGCAGTACGCGATGTACCAGCGCCGGTCCCGTTCCACTACTGCCGTGAATTCGTTTCGCATGCGCCCTCGTCCCTCCGTTTCCAGCCTAGCGCACTTCTGGCACTGCGGCGCCGGCTACGCACGTAGCACCATAGCAGACCAGACTCTTACTTCTCGCTCGACAGCACCAGCGTCCCCGCCGCGGAGAGCATGCCGCCCATGCCGTTCACGAGCGAGACCTTGCAGTTGGGTACCTGGCGGGGGCCGCATTCGCCGCGGAGCTGGCGGGCCGCCTCGATGATGGGGAAGATGCCGTACATACCGGAGTGGGTGTAGGAGAGGCCGCCGCCGTTGGTGTTGATGGGGAGCGAGCCGCCGGGGGTCGACTTGCCGTCGTCGAAGAAGTGGACGCCCTCGCCCGGCTTGCAGAAACCGAGGGACTCGAGCATGATCGGCGGTCCCGAGGTGAAGGCGTCGTAGAACATGAGGTGGTTGAAGTCCTTGTGCGTGACGCCGGCCATCGTGAAGGCCTTGGCGCCGGACATGCGCGTGGCCTCGCTGAAGGTCAGGCTCTTCATCTGCGTCAGCATCACGTGCTCGGTCGCCTCGCCCGCGCCGCGCACGTAGACGGGCTTCTTGGCGCAGTCCTTCGCGCGGTCGGCGCGCGTCAGCACGACGGCGCCACCCGCGTCGGTCACCAGGCAGATATTCAGCAGGTTGAAGGGGTAGCAGACGGGGCGCGAGTTGAGGACATCGGCGATGGTGATGGGCTCGCGGTTCTTCGCCTTGGGGTTGAGCGCCGCCCACTGGCGAGTGGACACGGCCACCTGCGCCCACTGCTCCAGCGTCGTCCCGTGCTCGTGCATGTGGCGGGTCGTGATCATGCCGAAGAGAGTCGAAGCGCCGCCGAAGCCGAAGGGCGCCTCGTATTGTCCCGGCAGCGCGGTGTCGCGCCGCGGAGTCACGCCCACGCCCGAGCGGCCGGACTCGCCGTGGCAGACGACGGCGACGTCGCACAGTCCATGATGGAGCGCGACCAGCGCGTGCCCGACCATGATGATGAAGGAGCAGCCGCCCACGGTCGTGCCGTCCACGTAACGGGGCGTGATGCCGAGGGCCTCGCCGATCGTGGCCGGGGAATGCTGGCCCGCCGTGAAGATGCCGTCCACGTCGCTGATCTTGAGACCGGCGTCCCGCACGGCGTTCCGCACGGCTTCGAGGTGCAGCGTCAGCATGCTCTTGTGCGGCAGGGTGCCCAGCTCGTCGCTCTCGTCTACCCCCACGATGCAGACCGAGTTGCGGAGCTCCTTCATCGCGTACCTCCCGCGGGCCGGAAGAACGGCAGGGTGATCTCGTCCGTCTGCTTCTCGAAGACCACCTCGACGGGCATGTCGCAGCGGATCTTCTTCGGATCGGGCTCGATGCCGATCAGGTTGGACATCATGCGCGGGCCTTCGTCCAGTTCCACCATGGCCAGCACGAAGGGCGGCTTGACCTTGAAGGCCTTGTTAAAGGATTGGTAGCCGATCTCGAAGGAGTAGAGGCGGCCCCTTCCGCTCGACTGGAACCATTCGATATCGGCGGCGTGGCAGTGCGGGCAGATGACGCGCGGGTAGAAGAAGGCGCGGCGGCAGGCGCGGCAGCGCGGCAGCATGAGCTTCTGCTCGCGCAGGCCCTCCCAGTAGGGTTTGGCTTCGGGCGTGATGGGCTGTGGCAGCGGGCGCTCGAGTTCCATGGCTCTCCATTCCGGTGTGTGGTTGGTGGCGGACCCCTCGGAGAGTAGACAGGACGGCGCGCGAGGTCAAGCGCCGTCAGGCGGCGGGGCCGCTCAGGGGCCCTGCCGGGCGGACGCGGCGGACGAGCCACCACTCGCCGAGCCCCGTCAGGACCACGGCCAGCAGTGAGGACAGGCGCGCCGTCAACGGCACCGGGGCATCGAGGGTCACGAAGACCCAGGACGACAGCGACATCATGAACCCCTTGTCCCCGTTGAACCCGTCCCAGGCCTGCACCGCAAAGGGGATCAGCCGCCCGGGCTCGAAGGTCACGTCCCGCTCGCGCTCCCTCGGAGCGAGGGAACGAACCATGACCACCTTCCAGTGCCCGTCCCTCCAGACGCCGCGCCCCGTCACGTCCTGGCCCGAATCGGCCTGAGTGCGCACGGGCTTCTGGAAGCCCTCGGCCCATTCCTTCACCACCGGGTTTTTCCCCGCCGCGTCGAGGTCCGACTGCCAGTGCCACAGGGCGACAGGCTTGCCCGCGCTCCCCAGGAAGAAATGCGGTCGCTCGAACGCCGTGGGGATCGGGACGGGGAACTGCAGGCGCACGGCGTCGAGCAGCTTCTCCGTCCGCTTCGCGCGAAGGTCGCGCGGCGTCTTGATATACGCGATGACGAGCCGGCGCTCCTGCTCGGACAGCGTCGTCCAGCCCGGCATGGCTGTGCCGGGCACCCCGCGCGTCACCACCCGGAAGAGATCCTCGTCGGTGGGCGGCTCGCCCGACTGCGTCGTCCGCAGCTTGAACGAGCCGGTGACGAAGTCGCGCGGGCGCGGATCGAGGTACGGAGCCACCGGCCCCTGGCCATCGCCCTTCTCTCCATGGCAGAGGAGGCAGCGCTTGACGTAGATCGCCTTGCCGCGCTCGAGGCTCTCGGCAGTGTCGGGCGGTGGGGCCGACTGGGCCCAGGCGCTCGCCGTGAGGAGCGAGGACTGCGGTTTCTCGGGCTTGCGGGGCTCCACGCCCGCGAGATCGTAGGCGGCCAGGATCGCCTTCCACGTCTGCTCGTCGGTGAGATCCTGCTTCCAGATCGGCCTCGCCGAGTCCCACGGGCTGCCTTCAGGCGGCAGCCCCGGCCCGCCCTCGGTCACCCGCCAGAACGCGTAGGCCTCAACGACGGTGGCGATCATGCCGGGATCGGTAAAGTCCGCCGGCTTGAGACGGAAGCCCCACGCCATGGGCCCCTGTCCGTCCGCCGCAGCCCCGTGGCAGGGACGGCAGTTGATCTGGAAAATCAGCCGCCCCTCCATGAGCGCCGCCCGGATGTAGGCCCTCCGCCCCGTCTCGAGGCTGCCGGCCGCCTTCGTCTCATCCATCCACTTCTTCACTGCTTCGTCCGTGGGCTCGCGAAACGGGTTCTTGAGCCGCTCGTAGGCGCCGGGAATGGTCGGATGCTGGATCCTGAGGCTCGTGGGGGTGCCGGCGGCCGGCACTGAGCGCGCATGGACGATGGCGCCCGCCGCGACCGGTACCAGCAGCAGCACCGCGAGCCGCGCCAGCCGGAAGAGTTGCGCCTCCGAGGCGGGCCCGCGCAGGAACGCGACGAGGGGGCGGAGGAACTCGCGCATGGACTCGTCGCTGATGCTGACGTACACCGCCGCGCCGACCAGGGCCAGCACGAGGTAGACCAGCTGCAGGGCGCCTGGCACGGGGAGCGGCCGGTCCCCGCCCGTCACCCACATGGCGAGGTAGGGCAGCGCCCAGGTCAGCACGAGCCACACCAGGACCAGCGTGAAGACCACGCTCCAGAACAGCGGAACGCGGCCGGTCCACCATGGCTTCATCGGAGCGTCAGCACGTAGGCCAGGAGGTCGTGGAACTCCTCCACCGTGAGGATCTCCCCGAAGTTCCCCGGCATGAGCGAGGTCTTCTGCGGCGAGCGTCGCTGGATCTGCGCCTTGGAAATCCGCTGGATCTTGGCCCGGTTGTCGACGACCTCGATGATCGAGGCGTCCTCCTTCTTGACGATGCCGGAGACGTACCGCCCCTCCCTGGTGACGATGAGCACGGACTCGTAGCCGGAGGCGATCTGCTTCGACGGGTCCAGGATGGACTCGACGATGAACTTCGGGCCCCACGTCCCGGCCACCTGGGTGAGATCGGGGGGCCCCACCTTGCCGCCTCGGTCTCGCACCGCGTGGCATTTCCCACAGGCGGCGTTGGAGTCGGCGCCGAAGAAGAGCGCCTCGCCCTTCTTCGCGTCGCCCAAGATGTACGGGCTCCACTCCTCGGTAGCCGGCGCCGCCCCATTGGCGATTGCCAGGAGGCGCTCGGGCAGCCTGATCGCGGCGAGGTCCGGCCGGCCGCCTAGGCTCTGGAGGTAGAGGATCACGGCACGGAGATCATTGGGCTTGAGCGAGATCGGCGGTCGCGTGGGGTCCGGCATCTCGTTCTTGAAACCCTTGACGACGTAGGCGCCCGGATCCGTCACGCTCTCGACGAGATAGTCCGTCGGTGTGAAGGTCTTGCCCGTGGCCTCCGCCCGTTCCTTGGCCCGCTCCGCGGCCCGCGCGCCGATGGGAAGCCCCAGCGGACCGGAAGCGCCCTGATCGGGCCCCCGGATCGCGGCGCCGCGACTGGCCACCGCGTGGCAGATGGAACATTTTCCCCTCCCCCAGAAGATCGCCTCGCCGGCCTCGACCGTGATGTCGGCGGAGATGAGCGCGACGGCGGGGCGGCGCCCGCCCTCGCCGGACACCCGCGTGACCAGCTCGCCGATCCCCACGATCGCGACGATCACGAAGAGGGTGAAGATGACGACGCTCAGGAATGGCCGCGTCATGCGGGGTTGCCGTCCTCCCGCTTGCGCTCCCCGAGCCCCGCCAGCCAGAAGATGAAGGCGATGAGCCCCAGGAAGACGACGACGATGCCGCCGACCACCTTGGTCATGTAGGCGTTGGTGGGCGTCCAGGCCCAGGGGGAAGTGTCCTGGAGCACGCCGTAGATGTGCCAGTCCTCACGGAGGCCGGAACGGATGAACCCCATGATTCCCATGAGCATGACGATGGTCACGCAGAGGAGGACCAGCGCGAACTGGGAGCGCACCGTCATCTTCCCCCAGCGGATGCTTCCGACCGTGTCCGCGCCGCGGAACACGACGACGTCGATGGTCATGCTCCAGAGGAGGCAGACCATCACCATGAGCCACTGGGCCACGGCCACGTTGCGGAGGAAGGGGTTGGCCTTCTGCATGATGACGAAGCCGTACACGCCCAGGAAGAAGACGGACGCCAGCACGGTGGAGGCGAAGAAGAGCGCCTGCGCGAGCTTTCCCCGGTCGCGAATCGCGAGGAAGGCGGTAAGCAGCACCATCCCCACCTGTGCGAACAGGAGATAGGCCGGGGGCCGGAAGTAGCGGGCCTGGGCGGGCGCGAGGTCGAGGGACTTCGGATCGAGCGCCAGCAGGCTCGATCCGTACCACGCCAACACACCGATGGCGACGGCGGCCACCGCGACGAGGGCGACGAGCCCCCCCCGCCCCTGCTCTGCGAAGGGCCGGGTCCGCCCCTTGTTGCCACGCCGGTAGAGGAGGAAGGAGGAGAACGTCGAGAGGATGATGAAGTTCACGGCCGCGTTCTTCGCCGACATGAGCCCGAGGTACTTGGGTAGCGGATGGAACTGTCCGCCCAGCGCCATCTGCTCCTCGCCCGTGAGCGGGATATTGCGGGGGGTGAGCCACACCGCGAAGCAGAGCAGCAATACCACGTTGATGTACTTGACGTAGGGCTGGTAGCGCTCCGCGCCCTCGATGCGCCCCATACCCGACCAGAGGTAGTAGTTGCCGCCGATGAAGAGGATGCCGATGAGCGCGGCCTGGATGATGAAGGTCCAGGAGAAGGCGCCGCCCATCATGTTGTTGCCCATGACGGCGCTGGCCGAGTACACCTCCCGGCCCAGGTAGTAGCCGGCGAAGGGGAGCGCGATGAGCGCCGACAGCCCCACGAAGTTCCCCACGTGGCCCATCCAGTCCTAGTGGGCGCGGTCCGCCTCGCTCCGGGCCCCCAGGAACTTGACGGC
>JACORX010000145.1 GCA_016179165.1 Candidatus Rokuibacteriota bacterium
ACCCGGGCCCGCACCGATGACAACTACGCCAAATCGGTGCTGACCGAGGAGGAGCGGAGGTTCTTCAGCGGGGTCGGCCAGGTGCGGTACATGCTCATGCTGGCCGAGAACTGGTGTGGCGACGTCCACCGGAACTCGCCGGTGCTCGCGCGTATCGTCGAGGCGATGCCTAACTGCGAGCTGCGCGTGTTCCTCCGCGACCAGAACCCGGACCTGACGGACTGCTTCCTGAACAACGGCTACCGGTCCATCCCCATCGTCGCCTTCTTCGACAGGGACTGGAACGAGATCGGGCGCTGGATCGAGCGGCCGGGCGCCGCCACCCAGCGGGCGTTCGCCATCCGCGCCAAGACAGTCGACGTCGCGCCGGAGGACAAGAAGGATGCCGCGATGGCGGAGTTCCGGACGCAGATCCAGGCCGCCTACGACACCGCTCCCGACAAGAGCCTGTGGCGGGACACGGCAAAGGAAGTGCGCGGCGTGCTCGAAACGCGGCTCGGCCTCGCGGCCAAGAAGTAGCCGGCATGCGGGATCGCCGAGCCGGGCGCTCAGCTTCGCTCGGCGATCTCGCGCATCTTGCGGAAAGTGCTGCCGGGCGACAGGCATTCCTCGGAGGCGCGACAGTCGCGGCCGTGCGACAATGTGGATATGACTGAGACGGCGGGATGATCCGGCATCGGTTGATCGCCTCGATAGCGGTTGTCCTGCTGGGCCTCGGGTCGGCTGCCTGGGCCGGCCCACCGACGGACCAGCTGCGCGCGTACACCAACCAGGTGTTGAAGGTCCTGCAGGATCCCGCGCTCTCGCTGCCGGAGCGGCGCGAGGCGGTCAAGCATCTCGCCGAGGAGATCTTCGAAGTGTCGGAGACGGCCAAGCGGGCGCTCGGCCAGCACTGGCTGCAGCGGACCCCGGCCGAGCGCGAGGAGTTCGTGAAGCTCTTCGCGAACCTGCTCGAGCAAACATATATCGCCAGGATCGACGAGTTCGGCGGCGAGAAGCTCACGTACGTGAGCGAGCAGATCGACGGCGACCGGGCAAACGTCCGGGCGCGCATCACGACCAAGAACGGCACTGAGGTGCCGGTCGAATCACGGCTGGTGCAGAAGGGAAACCGCTGGCTGATCTACGATGTCCTCGTGGAGAACCTGAGCCTGATCTCCAACTACCGCTCGCAGTTCGATCGGGTGATCCGAACGACCTCGTATGATGAGTTGGTGAAGCGCCTGAGGACTCGGGGCGAGTTCCTCAACGAAAAGACGACCAAGACCCCGAGCCGGGCCGGTCAGGGCAACCGCTAGCCGGCCGTCTCACGGCGCCACAGCCGCGCTAGGAGCCTGCGGCCTTGTCCACCAGGGCCGACATCGCCTGGGCGTCGCTGTCATTCATCTCACGCAGGCCCTTCACGACCCCGTCCCGGTCCGCCGGCGGCCTGTTCTGGCTTACCTTCCACTTGCCGACCAGCCGGGTGAGCGGGATCTCGATTCCGACGATGGCGCCGAGCATCTGCTCGACGAAGTCGGCGGGCGCGTCCGTGACCTTCCACGGCTCCGCCCTGCCCGCTTCGTGGCGGTTCGTGAGCCGCTCCACCAGCCCCCGCAGCCACGCCCGGTCTTCGATGATCCGCATGGGGCCGTACGCGTGGACGACGATGTAGTTGTACGTCGGCACGACCTTGCCCGTCTCCCGCTTCGTCGGGTACCACGAGGGCGAGATGTACGCTTGGGGCCCCTGGAAGACAGCGAGCGCCTCAACGTCCCGGGAGAAGTCGCGCCACACCGGATTGCCGCGCGCCACATGGCCCCGCAGCGTCCCGAAGGGAGCCGGCCCGGGGTCGAGCTCGATGGGGATGTGGTTCGCGTTCAGCCCTTCCGAGCCGAGCGTCACGAGCGCGGCCAGCGAGTGCTCGAGGATGAGCTCGTGGAGAACCTCCGGCCGTGTCTCTTCGAAATGCGCCGGGACATACATGCGGGCTAGGGCGACTCGCGCGGCTTCACCGCCGCGGCGGTCGGCACGACCGGCTCCGTGCGCCCCGCCTCCCGCGCCCCTGGGCGCTCGGCCTGCTTCGCCTTGAGCCTGGCGACGAGGTCGGGAAAGCCCGAGCGCTGGATGACCGCGTTGAACTGGGTTCGGTAGTTGCCGATGAGGCTGATGCCCTCGATGCTCACGTCGTAAACGGCCCAGCGCCCGCCAATCAGGAACATGCGGTAGTCGATCGGGATCTCGGTCTCCTGCCTGGTCACGATGCGGGTCTTGACGACCGCGAAGTCGCCGTCGATCACGTCGCCGGGGTACTGGATCTTCTCCCCGGAGTAGCTCTCGATCTTCGTGATGTACGCGTTTTCGAGGAGATCGCCGAAGAGCGCGACGAACTGCTCGCGCTCGTCAGGCGTGCGCCCCTGCCAGTGGCGCCCGAGGCTCCGCTGCGAGATCTCGGTGAATTCGAAGATCTGGTTGACCACCGCTCGGATCCTTCTCCGGCGCTCCGCCGTCCTCGCCTCTTTCTTGAGCTCGGGATCCGTGACGATCGTCAGGACGAGGTCGACCGACCCGCGGAGCTGATCGGTGGGGACGCCGGCGACGGCGTCGCGGGCAACGAGGAGCGCCAGCACGGTGGCGAGGGCGGCAAGCGCGCGGATCATAACGGGGTCATCTTATACTGAAGCGCGCCTCAAAGCCGCCCTCCTTGAGCCGACCCATG
>JACORX010000146.1 GCA_016179165.1 Candidatus Rokuibacteriota bacterium
CATCTGGACAACATGCTGCGGCTCACCCGGATGGGCGCCGTCATCGTCCCGCCGGTCCCGGCCTTCTACAACCACCCGCGCACGATCGACGATCTGGTCGATCACATCGTGGTCCGCATCGCCGACCAGCTCGACTTCCACCTCGACCTGGCCAAGCGCTGGGATGGCGCGATGTCGGCCTCGGGCGCCCCGGCGGGGGAGTCATGACGCGCCGGCCTCCGGGCGCGGGCGATCCGCCCGCGCGGTTCGGTCCGGTGCCGAGGGCGAAGCTGCCGACCGAGTACGGCGAGTTCACCTGCATCGCCTACGAGACCACGGTGGACGACCGCCTCCCGCTGGCCCTCGTCATGGGCGACGTGCGCACCGATGACCCCGTGCTGGTGCGCGTTCACTCGGAGTGCCTGACGGCCGACGTGTTCGGCTCGCGCCGCTGCGACTGCGGCTCGCAGCTGCACAAGGCCTTGGACATCATCGAGCGCGACGGACGGGGCATCCTCCTGTACATGCGGCAGGAGGGGCGGGGGATCGGGCTCTTGAACAAGCTGCGCGCGTACGAGCTCCAGGACCAAGGCAAGGACACCGTCGAGGCCAACCACGTCCTGGGAGTCCGGGCCGACCTGCGCCACTACGGCATCGGCGCGCAGATCCTCGTCGATCTCGGCGCGAAACGCCTGCGCATCCTCACGAACAACCCGAAAAAGATCGTCGGTATCGAGGGGTACGGGCTGCAGGTGGTCGAGCGCGTGCCGATCGAGATTCCGCCCACCGAGAGCAACAAGCGCTACTTGATGACCAAGCGCCAGAAGATGGGTCACCTCTTTTCTTCGCTGCCTGATTGAGATGGCCGGAGCCGCCCCCGAGAGGAATCCGAACAAGACATCCAGACCCGGCGTCCGCCGAGCGCCCGCGGGCCGCTTCGCCGTCGTGGCGGCGCGATTCAACGAGTCGATCTCGAAGAAGCTCGCCGACGGAGCCGTCTGCGCGCTCGAGGCCGGAGGGGTGGCCGGCGAATCCGTCGAGCTCCACTGGGTGCCGGGCTCGTTCGAGCTTCCACAGGCGGCCATGGCGCTCGCGCGGACGGGCCGGTATGCCGGCATCGTCTGCGTCGGGGTGGTGATCCGGGGCGAGACCCCGCACTTCGATTACATCGCGGGCGAGGCCGCCCACGGGCTGTCGAGGGTGGCGATCGAGACCGGGGTGCCGGTGAGCTTCGGCGTGATCACCGCGCTGACGGAAGCGCAGGCGTGGGAGCGCGCCGGAGGCGCCGTCGGCCACCGCGGTGAGGAGGCGGCGCGGGCGGCGCTCGAGATGGCGGGCTGGATGCGGGAGATCAAGGCCGGCCGCGCTTCGAAGCGCCGGCGCTGATGGGCAAGCGCCGCAAGGCCCGCGAGCTGGCGTTGCAACTGCTCTACCAGCTCGATGTCCAGGGTGAGGGCTCACCAGGGCCCCACCTCGACGAGTTCTGGACGCGCCACCCCGTGGACGTCGAGGTGCGCGAGTTCGCCGAAGCCCTGGTGCGCGGGACCAAGCTCCACGAGGCGAAGATCGACGAGCTGATCGCCCAGTACGCGGAGCACTGGGAGCTCGAGCGGATGGCTGTGGTGGACCGGAACATCCTCCGCGAGGGGATCTTCGAGATCCTGTGGGCCGGCGACGTGCCTCCGAAGGTCGCAATCAACGAGGCGATCGAGGTGGCAAAGAAATTCAGCACGCAGGAGTCGAGCCGCTTCATCAACGGGATTCTCGACCGCGTCCACAAAGAGCTGCGGCCCTCCGGCTGAGGCCTGCGTGCGATACGCGGTGCTCTCCGACGTGCACGGTAACCTGGAAGCCCTCTCGGCCGTGCTGGCCGACGCGGCTTCCGAGCGAGCCCTCGGACTTCTGTGCCTCGGTGACGCGGTCGGGTACGGCGCTGATCCCGCTCCCTGCATCGAGCTCCTGGGTGAGCGCTCCTTGCTGATGGTCGCGGGCAACCACGAGCACGGCGCGTTGGGCTTGCTGGACGTCCGCTGGTTCAACGCAGCAGCCCGCGCGGCGGCGCTCTGGACTCGCGGCCGCCTGGGCGCTGACCACCAGAACTTCCTCACCGGGCTGCCGCTGGCCTCGACTCTCGGCGAGGCAACCTGCGTCCACGCGAGCCCGCGGCGCCCGGAAGAGTGGGACTATCTCCTCTCGGCAGAGGACGGGTTCCAGGCGTTCGGCGACTTCGCGACACGCCTGTGTTTCGTCGGGCACTCGCATCGACCGGGCGTCTGGTCGCTGGGCTCGAGCGGCCCGGCGTACGAGGACTTGGCCGGCCCGGCTTTCCATGATCGCCGCATCCCCTTCCACGACGGGCGGCGGTACATCATCAACGTGGGCAGTGTCGGGCAGCCCCGCGACCGCGATCCGCGGGCCGCGTACGTCCTGTGGGACGAGGACAAGCGAAGCGTCACGCTTCGCCGCGTAACGTACGATCACAAGGCGGCGGCGGCCAAGATCCTCCGAGTCGGGCTCCCGCGCGCGCTGGCCGACCGCCTCGCGCTCGGAGTATAGCCCGCTGTCTCTCCCCGGCCGCACGGCGACACGGAGAGCTGTCCTCTCGTTGTCGGGGGTCGCCGGGGCCCTCGCGTTCCCGACGACGGACTGGTCTATGCTGGCCTGGGTCTGGCTGGTGCCGGCCTTCCTCTGCGCTCTAGAGCGTTCGCCCAGGGAGGCCCTCGCCGGCGGATGGCTGGCCGGCACGGCGTTCTTTGTCGTGCTCCTTCGCTGGCTCGACCACACGTTCCAGAACTACAGCGCCATCCCATGGCCGGTGACGTGGCTTCCGATCCTCGCGCTGGCAGCCTACTGCGGTCTGTATACCGGGCTTGTGTGCGCCGCCATCGGGCGTCTTCGCGGCCGGCTCGGCGACGGCTGGGCGCTCGCGGTGGCGCCCCCGCTCTGGGTGGCGGGGGAGTGGATCCGCGACTGGCTCATGGGCGGATTTCCGTGGGGTCTGCTGGGCTACTCGCAGCACCTGGCGCTCCCGGTGATTCAGATCGCCGAATTTGGCGGTGTCTACATCGTGTCGATGCTTCTCGTGGCCGTGAACGCCGCGATCGCGGGGCTCTGTGTCCTGGGCAGGCGCCGGGCGGCTCCGGGCCTCGGGTCGGTCGTCCTCCTGCTGATCGGTTCGCTCGCCTTCGGCTGGTGGACTCTGTCTCACGAGTTTGATCCGGCGGCCGATCCGGCGCGCCGCCTTGTCGAGATCGCCCTGATCCAACCCTCCGTCGAGCAAAGCCAGAAGTGGGACCCCGCTTACCAGGCAAGGACCCTGGACCTCTACGAGAGCCTGACGCGCCAAGCAGCCAGGACGAAGCCGGCCGTCATCCTTTGGCCGGAGACCGCCGCGCCTATCTTCCTTCGCGGCGATCCCGTCTTGCTCAGAAGGTTCGTGGCGCTGTCCCGGGAGATTCAAGTGCCGCTGCTGGTCGGCTCCATCGACCGGCTGCCGGACCCCCGGGGTCAGTTTCTGAACAGTGCTTTTCTACTGGGAGATCAGGGGATTACGGCCAAGTATGATAAGATTCACCTCGTACCGTTCGGCGAATATGTACCCCTTGCCGGGGTCCTCGGTTTCGTCAAACAGTGGGCGGAGTTCATCTCTGATTTCGCGGCCGGCAGCCGCCGGACGGTGTTCCCGCTGGCCGGGGCGCCATTCGGCACCGTGATCTGTTACGAGGTGATCTTCCCCGGTCTTTTCCGGGGCTTCGTGGGCGGAGGAGCGGGCTTCATGGCCAACATCACAAACGACGCGTGGTTCGGACGGACGAGCGGCCCTTGGCAGCACCTGGGCATGCTTCCGCTCCGCGCTGTCGAGAATCGAGTCGCCATCGTCCGCGCGGCAAACACGGGTATCTCAGGTTTCGTGGGCCCGGACGGACGCGTAGGGCGGACCCTGCTCCTCTTCGAGCGCGGCGTTCTCTCCGGCCCGGTCCCCCTCCGGTCGCGAACAACGCTGTACACGCGGTTCGGGGACTGGCTCGTATACGTGTGCCTTGGGTTGTCCGCCGCGGCGTGGGCCGCCGCTTCCATTAGGAAGCCTGCGGCGCCAGGCAGAAAGCCTCCGGCGACATGCTAGGCGACCTCAAGCGCGACCTCGCCGAGGTCGAGAAGCGCGTGTTGGACCTCCGGGGGCACCTTTGACCTGGAGGCGAGGGAGGCACGCATCGCGGTGATCGACCAGGAGATGTCAGCCCCAGCCTTCTGGGAAGACAGCCGCAAGGCTCAGGCTCTCGTGCAGGAGCGCGCAGACTTGGCCAGGACGGTTGGACGCTTCAAGGATTTGGCGGGTCAGGCCGAGGATCTCCGCGTGCTCTGGGAGATGGCGACCGAGGTGGTGGACGAAGGCGAGACCGCCGGTCTCGAGCAGGCGCTGGCCGCCCTCAGGACCGACCTCGAAGCCTTCTCCGTCAAGATCGTCCTCTCAGGACCTCAGGATCGGAAGAACGTCATCCTCTCGATCCATCCCGGCGCCGGCGGCACGGAATCCCAGGACTGGGCACAGATGCTCATGCGCATGTACTTGCGATGGGCCGAGCGCACTGGGTTCAAGGCCGAAGTGGTGGATTTGCTCCCGGGCGAAGAAGCGGGCATCAAGTCCGCGACCATCGAGATCACGGGCGAATACGCGTACGGGTACCTCAAGAGCGAGATCGGGGTGCATCGACTGATCCGGATCTCCCCCTTCGACGCCTCGAAGCGCCGCCACACGTCCTTTGCCTCGGTGTCGGTCATCCCGGAGGTGGAAGACGTCGAGGTCGTCGTGAAGGACGAGGATCTCCGCGTGGACGTCTACCGCTCCTCGGGCCCGGGCGGGCAGGGAGTCAACACGGCCGACTCGGCCGTCCGGATCACGCACCTGCCGACTGGTATCGTCGTCGCCTGCCAGAACGAGCGCTCCCAGCTCCGCAACCGCGACACGGCGATGCGTGTCCTCAAGGCGAGGCTGTACCAGGTCTACGAGAAGAAGCAGCGCGCGGAGCTGGCGGAGCTGACGGGGGAGAAGAAAGACAGTGCGTTCGGCAGTCAGATCCGGACCTATACCTTCCACCCGTACCAGATCATCAAGGACCACCGGACCGGGGTCGAGGTCGGAAAGGTCGACGCCGTCATGGACGGCGAGATCGACCCCTTCATCGAGGCGTATCTCGCCTCTGGAAAGTCGGCTTAGCGTGGCCGACGCGCAGCCAGAGGGGCCCGTGCCCGAGACGAACCAGCTCATTCGACGACGCCTCGAGAAACTGGAGGCGCTGCGCGCCGGCGGGATCGACCCGTTCGGGCAGCGTTTTGCGGTCACGCACTGGGCGGGCGAGCTCGGGCGCCGCTTTCATGCCGCGGATGACGACGAGCTCACGCAGGCCGGCCCCGTGGTCGTCGCCGGGCGGGTGGTCGCGCTCAGGCACCACGGCAAGAGCTGTTTCGCGCACCTGCGCGACCAGTCAGGGCAGATACAGCTCTACGCCCGGGCGGACGGGCTCGCGGAGCGCTACGCGCTCTTCACCAACCTCGACGTCGGCGACTTCATCGGCGTGACGGGCGAACTCTTCCGGACGCGCACCGGCGAGCTGACCGTCGCCGCCCGGAGCTTCGAGTTCCTCGCCAAGTCGCTCCGGCCGCTGCCGGAGAAATGGCACGGTCTCAAGGATGTCGAGACTCGGTACCGGCGCCGCTACGTCGACCTCGTGATGAACCCCCAGGTCCGTGAGGTCTTCGTGGTCAAGAGCCGGCTGATCCGCGAGATGCGCGCCTTTCTGGATGCGCGGGGGTTCCTCGAGGTCGAGACCCCGATGATGCAGCCCATTCCCGGCGGAGCGGCGGCCAAGCCCTTCGTGACGCACCACAACGCGTTGGACATGACGCTCTACCTGCGCATCGCCCCCGAGCTGTATCTCAAGCGCCTGGTTGTCGGCGGGCTCGACCGCGTCTACGAGATCAACCGGAGCTTCCGCAATGAGGGGATCTCGACGCAGCACAACCCCGAGTTCACGATGCTCGAGTTCTACCAGGCCTACGCCGACTACGAGGACCTCATGAGCTTGACGGAGGAAATGCTCGCCCATCTCGGGCGCACGATCCTCGGAACGACCACCCTCCGGTACCAGGGCGAAGAGGTGAGTCTCGCGGGCCCATGGCGACGCCTGCCGTTCTTCGATGCGATCTCCGGGGCCGTCGGTGCCGCCGTCGGCCCGGTGACTCCTGTATCCGCCTTGCGGAAGGCGGCCGTGGCGGCGGGCGTGCCGGAACCCAAGGCTGCGGCGGGCGCCGTCGGCCTGTGGAAGGACGTCTTCGACACGCTCGTCGAGCCGACTCTGGGCCAGCCGACCTTCATCACCGACTTCCCCATCGAGCTCTCCCCGCTGTCAAAGCGCAAGGCCGCCGACCCGCGGTTGGTGGACCGCTTCGAGCTGTTCATCTGCCGGCGGGAGATCGCCAACGCCTACTCCGAGCTCAACGACCCCATCGACC
>JACORX010000147.1 GCA_016179165.1 Candidatus Rokuibacteriota bacterium
CCGGCTACATCACCGGACAGGTGATTCGCGTCAACGGCGGCCTCCTCATGTAGCGGCGGACCCTTCCCGGAAGGAGCGTGGCAGGTGACGATCGGCCAGCAGAGAGGCGGGAGCGCGCGTCCTGAGCGCGCCCGTCGTGCCTGTCACCAGTTCGTCCCGGGGCATCGGCCGGGCGATCGAGGACGCGGGGCTCAAACTGGGCGGCACCGCGCTCCAGAAAGTGATGGCGGACTCGCCGTCCGTCAACCCCTCGCCGGGCGCTTGGCGATGCGAGAGAACTTCCGGACCGATCGCGTCGGGACGGTCACCAGCCCAGCGCGGGTCCGCCCCTACCGCCGGAGATCGAGCGGAGAAGCGAGGTGAGAGGGCTACGGCATCTGGTGGCCCGTGGCGAGCCAGCCTCTGCCGTTCCGCCGGCCCCGGAAGAAGCCGCGGAGCCGCGGCTCTCGAGAATCCTGCGTCGGGCTAGAGACGTCCTGATCCTCGTGGCCCTCGTCGCGGCGGCGCGCTACCTCCGCCACTTCGACTTCTTTCAGAGCGGGCGCATCCAGGAGCTCACCCAGGGCCTCGGCGCCGCCGCACCGCTTGTCTTCGTGGCGCTCTGCGTCGTGACCACCATCACGTACGTTCCCCCGACGCTCCCCATCGGGCTGGGCTCTATTGCCTTCGGGCACATGCGCGGCGGCGCGCTCTCGTTGGTGGGGATCAGCCTCGGGGCGTGCGCCGCGTATCTGCTGGGGCGGCACGCGGCGGCGAGGCTGATCACCCGCATGCAGGGACGACGGGCCAAGGTCATCGGCGCGTGGATCGCGAGGTCCAACAGCTTCGCCCGTATGGTGAGCCTGAGACTGATCGTCTTCTGCGATCCAACCTTCAACTATCTGACGGGGGCGACGAGACGGATCACGCCACAGGTCTATGCCCTCGGCACCTTTCTCGGGCTCATCCCGCGGACGTTCATGATCTCGTACTTCTTCGATCTGTTCATGAAGAGCACGATGGGCGACTTGCTGACGAATCCAGTCGTCCTGGCGTTTCCCCTGGTGCGAGTGGCGGGGGTGTTGCTCCTGACCGTCCTCATCAAGCGCCCCGCTCGCGAGATCGTGTAGGGACCCCGGCTCGAGACGGCGAGGTGATGGCGGCCGCCCGCCGTCATCCCCCGTTCGCCGGGAGCAGGGCGAGGAGCTGGCCCAAAGGAATCGCACTCATGCGGCCATCGAGGAAGGAGTTGGCCGGCATGGACGGAGCGAGGAACCAAGGGATGCCGGCGTCTCACGGACTCTCTGGCGTTCGGGTAGCCGACGCGATGGTGCGCAGGAGCGCACGAGCCAGGCTGGGTCGGCACACGAGAAGGTCCGGGAGGCTGGGGTCTCGTTGATTGTAGCCGAGAGGGCTCCCGTCGAGGCGGGACACGTGCAGGCCGGCTGCGGCGGCCACCGCTACGGGCGCAGCAGAGTCCCACTCGTACTGCCCACCGGCGTGGATGTAGGCGTGGGCTTCACCCAGGACGACGGCCAGAGTCTTGGCGCCCGCCGAGCCCATCGGCACCAATTGGGCGCCCATGGCGGAGGCAACTCGGACGGCAATGGCCGGCGGCCGAGTGCGGCTGACGAGAAAGCGCAGAGGTCCATCGATGCACGCGAGAGGCCTGCGGAAGGCGGGGGCGGTCGACAGCACGATAGCCCGGGCCGGCAGGGCGACAGCCCCAGCTGCCAGGGCGCCCCGTTGCCACAGGGCCACGTGGACCGCCCAGTCCTCGCGGCCGTCTTCGGTGAATTCCCGGGTGCCATCGAGCGGGTCGATGATCCATACTCGTTCGGCCGAGAGCCGGATGACATCGTCCGCGGCCTCTTCGGAGAGGATGGCATCGGTGGGATGGTCGCGCCGGATGGCATCGACGAGAAACCGATGCGAAGCCCGGTCACCCGCCGCGCCAAGGCCGCCGTCTGCCGGCGGCGCCAGCCGGAGCGCCAGGAGGAGCTGGCCGGCCGCCTCCGCCAGCCGCGCCGCAAGCCTGTGGTCGTCGAGCACGGTTTCTGTCAACGTTGGTACAATGACACCAGTCGGACGAGATGTACAGATCCGCGGTCATCAGTCAGCATTGGAGGGCTCACATGAACGTGCTCGGTGCGACAGTAGCCCTGCTCGGCGTGCTCCTGCTGGGTGTCCTGCCGGCCTGCGCCGAGCCGCCGGTCAACTTCTCGGGCACGTGGGAGCTGGACAGGAACCGTAGCACGCTTCCCTCCCGCACCTCCGGGATGGCCGGAGACATGGTGGTCGTCATCGACCATAAGGGAGACCTGCTGAAGATCGAGCGCCGCGTCAGCATGATGGGGATGCACCGGACGGCCACGTCGGTGTTCTACACGGACGGGCGGGAGAACGCGAACGTAACCTTGCGGGGAGGGAAGAGGCTCTCGCGCGCCCACTGGGAAGGCACCTCCTTGGTTACGGAGCACAAGGTCAACATGACGCGAAACGGGAAGACCGACGTCATCGAGAGCAAGGACATCCGGCGTCTGTCCGAGGGCGGCCGGGTTCTGATCGTCGACAGCACGGTGCGGGATCCCAACGAGAGCGGTCCCGAGCACTTCACGCTCGTCTTCGTGAGGAAGTAGATCAGAAGTAAGCGGCGCGTCAAGAAATAACATATCACTGCTGTCCAAATTGGGTCCGGCCCCACCCCCTGAGGTGAAAAGCGGACAGTTCCATCGAGGGCGATGTCAGGGGTTCTGGCTTCCAGGGGTTCGCGACGACTACGACGCGGCCCTGCGGCGGGAATGCCGGTGGGAATGCCGGTGGTTGACGGAGCGCGATCCGCGTGATAAGTGGCAGGGTATCTTTCCCGGGTCCTCCCGGGGCCGGAGGGGTGCCCGATGGAGCTTGCGTTCACTCCCGAGCAGCAGGAATTGGTCCGCACGGTTCGCGCCTTCACGAAGAAGGAGCTGGCCCCGCACACGGCGCGCTGGGACCGGACCGACGAGATCCCGCTGGTAGCCTGGCGGCGGATGGGCGAGCTGGGCCTCCTCGGCCTGCGCACGCCCGCACGGTACGGCGGGCAGGAGGGCGATCTCCTCACCGTGGGACTTGCCACGGAGGAGATCGCCCGCGGCGACTTCAGCGCGACGCACGTGATCCAGGTCGCCAACCTCGCGGGCGAAATCATCGGCAAGAACGGGAGCGACGAGGTCAAGGAGCGCTGGCTCCCGCCCGCCGCCTCGGGCGAGGCGCTGATTGCGCTCGCGCTGACCGAGCCGACGGTCGGCGCCGATGCCGCCAACCTTGCGTGCCGCGCGGTGCTGGAGGGCGACGAGTACGTGATCACCGGCGAGAAGTCGGGGATCACCCTCGGCATGATCGCGCAGGCGGCGATCCTCTTCGCCCGCACCGGCGGGGCGCCGAGGTCGCGCGGGGTGAGCGCGTTTCTGGTGCCGCTCGATCTCCCCGGCGTGTCGCGGAGCGGGCTCCGCGACATGGGCTCGCACGCGCTCCGGCGGGCGGTGCTCTCGTTCGACCACGTGCGCATCCCCGCGTCGCACCGGCTCGGGGCCGAGGGCAGCGGCTTCTACACGATCATGCGGGGGTTCGACTACAACCGCGTCATCATCGCGCTCGCCTGCCTCGGCGCCGCCGGGATCTCGCTGGAGGAGACGATGGCGTACGTGAAGGAGCGCAAGGCGTTCGGCCGCGCGCTGGAGCGCGTGCGAGCCCATGTCGCGGAGCCTGCTCCGCGCTACGCCCGGGAGATCGAGCGGCACCAGAAACGCGGTCACCCCGCGGGACCTCTGCGCCCCGCCCGTGCGGGCGAAGAGGATAGAGGCGTGCGCGGCCATGCCGAGGGTGATCCCCGATTTCTCGCCGGTGATCACGTACTCGTCGCCCTCTCGCACCGCGCGGCACGCAAGGTTGGCGGCGTCGGAGCCGACTGTCGGCTCGGTCAGCGAGAGCGCGATCAGCGACTCGCCGGAGGCGGCGGGCGGGAGCCAGCGCTCCTTGA
>JACORX010000150.1 GCA_016179165.1 Candidatus Rokuibacteriota bacterium
CTTTGCGATCGCGGCGTCACGACCGCTCTGGCCGTGGTTGGTGGGCGGCGGCCTCGTCCTGAACGCGCTGGTCGGCGCCGTGGTCTTCGTCGTCACCCGCGGGTCGGGCCCCGGCGACGCTCCGTCACCTATCATGGCTGAGCGAACACCGACCGTCGCGGAGACGCCGCCCGCGGGGGGGACGCCCAGGGCGTCGACACCGATTGCCGAGAAGAACGCCGCGGGGGGCGCGGCGGCGCTGCCGCGCCGCGGCGAGGCACCGGCCGTTGCTTCACCGGGTCCGGCCAGGAGCCCGGCGCACGCCCGGCCGACGCCGCCGTCATCACGGATGACACCCGCCCAGCCCTCAGCGCTTCAACTACGAACGGCGCCCGTCCAGCGTGCTGCGATCCCGCAACGGATTGCGCCGGCGCAGTCCTCGGTGTCTACGCAAGCGACCGTGCCGGCAGCGCCGGAGAATCGTGAGTCCCCGGCGCGGCCCCAGCCCGAAGCCAAAGTCGTCGCGCCGCCGGCGGCGCCGTCAGCGATCACTCTCCAAGATCTGGCGTCCAAGCTCAAGATCGAGGTGCTGGTCTGGGGGGACAACCCGAAGGATCGAATGGTCTTTCTGAACGGTCGCAAATACGTCGAGGGCCAAGCCGTGACCGGGGGCGCCGTCATCGAGCGGATCGCCGAGGACGGCATCGTGCTCGTCCACGAGGGCGAACGGGTACGGGTACGGGTCGAAATGAAGTGAGGCCGTGCCGCCGGCTGCAACTCGGGGCGCGCTTCCTCGCCGGCTGCGTCGCCGCAGCTCCGCCGCCGGATCGGCCGCGCGCCTCGGACATCGCTGTCTAGGAGGAATCGATGAACATTGGCGTCGTCTTCCCGCAGGTAGAGATCGGGCAGGACCCGGCCGTGATCCGTGACTACGCGCAGGCTGTGGAGGCGATGGGCTTCACCCATATCCTCGCGTTCGACCACGTGCTGGGCGCGAATCCCGAAAGGCCCGGCGGGTGGAAGGGCCCATACACGCACCGGCATGTGTTCCACGAGCCCTTCGTCCTGTTCGGGTTCCTGGCCGCCGTCACCCAGCGCGTCGAGCTGGTCACCGGTATCGTGATTCTTCCGCAGCGGCAAACCGCGCTGGTGGCGAAACAGGCCGCGGCCGTGGATGTTCTGTCGCGAGGCCGGCTCCGCCTGGGCGTCGGAGTCGGGTGGAATCCCGTCGAATTCGAGGCGCTCGGCGAGAATTTCAAGAATCGCGGCAAGCGCGTCGAGGAACAGATCGCGGTCATGCGCGCGCTCTGGACCCAAGAGCTTGTGACGTTCGAAGGGCAGTGGCACCGCGTCACCGGCGCGGGGATCAACCCCCTGCCGCATCGGCGCCCCATCCCCATCTGGATGGGAGGGGAGAGCGAGGTCGTAGTCCAGAGGGCCGCGCGGACGGCGGACGGATGGATGCCGCACTTCCGACCCAGCGCCGCGGCACAGGCCATCGTGGATCGGCTTCACGGCGACATCACAGCGGCCGGGCGTGATCCGTCCCGGTTCGGCATCGAGGGGCGGATGACTCTCTCGCAGGTCCCACCGGAGCAAAGGGTGAAGGAGCTCGCGGCGTGGCGGGCGATGCGCGGCATCACGCACCTCTGCGTGCATACGGTCGGGCTCGGCCTGACATCCCCCAGCGACCACGTGAGAGCCCTGGAGCAATTCAAGAAGGACGTCCTGGGCTAGATCTCCGCGTCCCGCAGCGAGTGAGCGAGCCGCATCCGACTCATCTGCGTTTCATGCGATGAAAACCCTCGGGCTGGGCCGGGCCATGACCGAGAACGGGTTCCAGGTCAGTCAACGTCCGACCCTCTTCTTGCGGTAGCGGAGGTTGAGCATCTCCACGAAAAGCGAGAAAGCCATGGCGAAGTAGATATAGCCCTTGGCCACGTGGGTGCCCATCCCCTCCGCCACCAGCATCACGCCGATCAGGAGGAGGAAGGCGAGGGCCAGGATCTTGACGCTCGGGTGGCGGTTCACGAAGCCGCTGAACGCGCCCGCGGAGACGAGCATCACGAGCATCGCCGCGACCATCGCGATGACCATGATCGAGATCTCGTCGGCCATGCCCACCGCGGTGATCATAGCGGGAGCGCTTGACAGGGCTGACGGCGTCGTGAACGATGCCGGGCGGGACCTCCGTCGCGACCAGGCCGCTGGAGCTCGAAGGCGCGCCGGCCCGGCGCGGCATTCCCATGTGGTAGCGACCAAGACTATGTCATCTCAGACGGAGGATCGATGAGCCGGATCAAGGACATCAAGCGCCAGCTCGAGATCGCATCCGAGGCCATCGAAGCCCTGGACGCGGAGCTCGCTGCCGGGCGGCTCGGGATAGAGGAGCACGGCCGGCAGCGGGCGGAGCGGGAGCGCGAGGCGGGCCGGCTCTTCGTGAGTCTCCGAAGGGGCCAGCGCGAGACCGGGGGCCACCGCGAGCCGCCGCCGCCGGCGCCGGCGGGGCCACGGCCGGCGTGGTTCCGGAGTCCGCTGGCGATGGGGGCAGCCTCTGTGCTCCTGGTCTTCGTCGGGATCGGGGCGGGCGTCGGGGTCGGGCGATGGTTCACCGGGGCTCAGGAAGCCGCGGCGCCCGCCCCCGCTCCGTCTCCCGCGCCCGCCGGCGACCAGTCCGCGCTCATGACCGAGATCGAGCTGCGGGCGCTCCGACAGGTGGCCGCCCGCGAGGACGCGCCGATCGAGAGTCTCCTCCAGCTGGGGCACGTCGCGCTCGACAAGGGCCGGCTCGACGAGGCCCGCCTGGTCTATGAGCGGGTGCTCGCCCGCGAGCCGCGGAACGTCGAGGCGATCACCCACGTCGGAGCCGTGCTTTTCCAGGAAGGGCGCGTCGACGAGGCGCTGGCGAAGGTCGAGGCCGCTCTTCGCGTCGATCCCCGGTACGTCCACGCCCACTGGGATCGGACGCAGTACCTCTTCTACGGCAAGCGAGACTTCCCGGCTGCCGTCACGGCGGCGCAGGCGTTTCTGGCCGTCGTGCCCCAGGGGCCGGATGCCGACAACGTTCGGAAGCTCCTAGCCGAGGCGCAGCAGCAGAGGGCCACGGGCGCCCCCCTGATCCCGAAGGCGCGGTGATATCGCGCAGATCATCCGGGCGAGGCGGGTCATGACTAAGAACGGGCCTGATGTCCTTTCAGGATCGCCGGTCGGCGAGTCAATTGCGGAACTCCCGAAACCGTCGGCCGCTCGAGGCCTGGCGGCTGATAGGCGGGGAAGGCAAAGGCCCGGGCGCTGGCAGCGGGACGGGGACTCCCGCAGGGCACCCGGGCCCTTGTTTCTAAGCGCGTCCGGCTAGAGGCAGGCTTCGAAGAGACCCGCGGCGCCCTGGCCGCCGCCTATGCACATCGTCACGACGCCGTACTTGGCCTTGCGCCGCAGCATCTCGTTGGCGATCGTGCCGACCATGCGCGAGCCGGTCATGCCGAAGGGGTGGCCGATCGAGATCGCCCCGCCGTTGGGATTGAGCCTGTCCATCGGGATGCCGAGCGTGTCGCGGCAGTAGATCGCCTGCGAGGCGAAGGCCTCGTTCAGCTCCCACACGCCGATCTCGTCCATCTTGACGCCCATGCGCTTCAGAAGCTTCGGGATCGCGTAGACCGGCCCGATGCCCATCTCGTCGGGCTCGCAGCCGGCGACGGCGAAGCCGCGGAAGATCAGCTTGGGCTTGATGCCCAGCGCCTTGGCGCGGTCCATGGACATGAGCACGGTCGCCGATGCGCCGTCAGAGAGCTGCGAGGAATTGCCGGCGGTCACTGTGCCCTGGCCGCTGTCCTTGTCGAAGTGCGGCGCCAGCTTGAGCAGGCCATCGAGCGTCGTGTCGGCGCGGTTGCACTCGTCCTTGTCGACGTAGTAGTCCTCCTTGCCCGCGATCTCGCCCGTCTTCTTGTCCACGATGCCGCGCACGACCTGGAGC
>JACORX010000161.1 GCA_016179165.1 Candidatus Rokuibacteriota bacterium
AGCTTGGAGACCAGCGGCGAGAAGTCCGAGTCTCCCGAAACCAGCGCGAAGCTGTCCACGTGCTGTTTGGCGTACGCCAGATCCATGGCGTCCACGACCATGCGGATGTCCGCCGAGTTCTTGCCGCTGTAGCGGCTCTGGGGGACGTCGATCAGCTCGATGGCGTGCTCGTGGAAGGGGCGCTTGTACTCGGCGTAGCGGTTCCAGTCCGCGTACGCCCGCTTGACCATGATCTTGCCCTTCTCGACGAGCCTCTCGAGAACCAGCTTGATCTCGAACTGCTTGTACTGCGCTTCCTTCACTCCTCGGACGATGTTCTCGAAATCCATGAACATCGCCAACTTCCTGTCATCGCTCATCCAATGCCTTTCCTGTTCGGGAGTTGCCCATTGGCGCCAGTGGTTCCGGGCGGGCCCATGCCCACCCTCTCGCCATCCATCAGTATAGGGGGTTACCGGGGGGTATCCAACCTCTATGGAGGACCGCCCCGGCGTAGAATTGACAGGGGCGTGACACGGGAGCACCCGGGAGGTTGCAGGCTCATGGCTATGAAGAGACTTTGGACGTGGACGGCGTTGGGACTCGTCCGCTACACCCACATCGGTGAAGGGGACTACGAGGAGACCGAGGCGCTCATCAGGAAGCTGCTCGCGGAGAAGTGAACCGGGCCCGCCTCGGGATCTTCGGGGCGGTCATCGCCGCCACCGCCGTTCTGGCGGTGCTCGGCTATGTCTCGCTGCGCCAGTGGCAGGCCTCGGCGGAGCTCCTCTTTCGCGAGCAGGCGCGCGACATGGCCACCATGGCCGCCGAGAAGGTCGAGATGGCCATTCTCAAGACCGAGGAGGAGTGCCTCTCGAATCTGCAGATACTCCTGATGGACCCGGCCCTCCGCGCCGAATCCCTCGATGCCTGGAGCCGCAAGAACCCCCTCTTCGACCGCGTCAGCCTGATGGACCGCCGGGGCCGCGTGCTCTACCCGCCGGGCGGCGCCGATGCCTACTCAAGTCTCCTGCTCGAAATCCCGCAGGGGCTCTGGGAGCGCGGCGGGCGCCGCCACCTCCTCGTGGGTGACCAGGTCGTGCTGGCCGCCGTCATCCTGGGGCCCTCCGGCGCTCCTGTCCTCGCCGCCCTGGGACGCAGCGAGGAGGCGGTCAAGCGCCTAGTCCTGGCCAAGACCCTGGGCGGGCTCGAGGGGCCGAGCGTGCTCGTCGTGCTGGACCGCGCCGACAACCAGGTGTACCCGTCGCGTCCGGTCGATCGGGCGCAGCGCGTCCTCACCGTGGCGTTCGGCGAGGCGCTGCCCACCTGGCGCGTGGCCCTCTACCAGCCCGACGGCGTCTCGCCGGTCAGCGGCGTCAGGCGGGAGGCGATGCTCTTCACGGCGGCCTTCGCGCTGCTCCTGGTGGTGATCGCGCTGGGCCTCGGCGCGACCTACCGCGTGGTCAGGCGCGAGTCCGAGATGGCCAGGCTCAAGTCCGACTTCGTCGCCAACGTCTCGCACGATCTCAAGACCCCGCTGTCGCTGATCCGCATGTTCGGCGAGACGCTCGAGCTCGGGCGCGCTCCCGACGAGGCGACGCGGCGCGAGTACTACGCCGTCATCACGCGGGAGAGCGAGAGGCTGACGCGGCTCATCGACAACGTGCTGGACTTCTCGCGCATCGAGGGCGGGCGACAGCGTTACGACATCGCCCCGCACCCCGTCGAGTCCCTGGTCCACGACGTGATGGAGGCGTTCCGCTACCCGCTGGCCCAGCGGGGCTTCAAAGTCGATGTGGTGGTGGCGCCCGACCTGCCCGACGTGCCCATGGATCCAGCGGCCGTCAAGCAGGCGCTGGGCAACCTCGTGGACAACGCCATCAAGTACTCGGGCGAGCGCCGGCGGCTCGCCGTCTCCGCCCGGGCCGAGGGCGACTGGGTGGCCATCGAGGTCGGCGACGAGGGCATCGGCATCCCGGCGGTCGAGGTGGAGCGAATCTTCGAGAAGTTCTATCGCATCGGACGGAGTGAGACGCAGGGCAGCCGGGGCAGCGGGGTGGGACTGGCGCTGGTCAAGCACATCGCGGAGGCCCACGGGGGCCGCGTGGGCGTCGAGAGCCGCCCGGGCGAGGGCAGCCGCTTCACCCTCTACTTGCCGGTCGCCCGAGGGGACTAACGGTGCCGCGGATCCTGATCGTGGACGACGAGCCGGAGATGGTGCGCGGGCTCGAGGACAACCTGCGCTTCGAGGGCTACCAGACCCTGTCGGCGACGGACGGCCGGCGCGGGCTCGCCCTGGCGTTGTCCGAGGCGCCCGACCTGGTCCTCCTCGACATCATGATGCCCGGCATGAGCGGCTGGGATGTCTGCCGCGAGATCCGCGCGAAGGGTCTCGACATCCCGGTGATCATGCTCACGGCCCGGGGTGAGGAGGCCGACCGCGTGCAGGGGCTCGAGCTGGGCGCCGACGACTACGTCACCAAGCCCTTCGGTCTCCGCGAGCTCATGGCGCGCATTCGCGCGGTGCTGAGGCGTCCCGGGCCGAGGCAGAAGTTCGAGGAGTTCGCGTTCGGGGACGTGCGGATCCGGCTGCGAGGCCGGCAGGTCTTTCGGGCGGGTAAGGAGGTGCGGCTCACACGCAAGGAGTTCGACCTGCTGCGCTACCTGGTCGAGCACCGCGACGAGGTCATCACGCGCGACAGGCTGCTCGACGAGGTCTGGGGGTACGAGCAGTTCCCGACGACACGGACCGTGGACACGCACATCTTGCGATTGCGACAGAAGTTCGAGGACGATCCCGAGCGCCCCGCCTACATCCTGACCGTCCACGGCCAGGGCTACCGCTTCGCGGGATAGGCGTGGGATGAGATGAGGTACGCCTCGCCCGCAGACTCAACTCAGCCCTCGTCTCACGACGGCCTACGCCGTCGCTCAACTCGAACAGCGGGGCGCCGCCTCGCATCTGGACCCTTCTCGACGCCCTGCTCCGTGAAACAGTGGGGTCACTGCTTTCCGGCGCCGAGCACGGCCACCGCCTCGATCTCGACGAGGAACTCGGGCGCGGCCAGGGCCCGGACCTCGACGAGCGTCGAGACGGGAAAGTCACCGGTAAAGGCCTCGCGGCGCGCCTTCCAGACTTCCTCGCGCCGCTTGATGTCGGTCACGAAGATCACCACCTTGACGATGTCGTCCATGGCCCCGCCGGCCGCCTCCATCAGATGCTTGATCTTTGTGAAGATGGCCTGGGCCTGGGCGTACATGCTCTCGCCGCCCACGAGACCCGCCGGCCCCCGGGCGACCATGCCGGCGATGAATATCTGGTTGCCGACGACGAGGCAGTTGGACCAGGTCTGGGGAGGTGGGTCGGGCACGTGAGGGCTCGAGATCTTCTTCTTCATGTTGTCTCCTTTCGGGGTAGTTGCCATTCCCAGCCTGTCACGGCAAGCGGGCTGACGGCAAGTGGGTCTTTGCTCTCTGATCCTTGCAAAACCCGCGCCCTGCCTGTAGATTCTGCCGCATACCGCAGGCCCACAGGAGGCGTTCATGGCAACCGTCGCCATCACGGATGTCGCCATCGTGCTCAACCCCGGGGACGATGTCGCCATCGCCAAGAAGGAGATCCCGGCCGGCACCGTGCTCGAGGATGCGGGCGGGCGCATCGAAGTGAGGCAGGACATCCGCCCCGGGCACAAGGTGGCGCGGCGCGCGCGGCGCACGGGGGAAGAGGTGCGCCGCTACGGGCAGGTGATCGGCTTCGCGACGGCCGACATCGTCGTGGGCGACCACGTCCACACCCAGAACCTTGCCGTCGGCGATCTTCACCGCGAGTACGAGATCGGCACCGACGTGCGGCCCGTGAATTTCTACCCGCTCGACAAGATGCGCTACTTCGACGGCTACAAGCGCGAGGACGGGCGCGTCGGCACGCGCAACTACATCGCCATCATCTCGGGCGTCAACTGCTCGGCCAGCGTCAGCCAGTTCGTCAAGGATAAGTTC
>JACORX010000162.1 GCA_016179165.1 Candidatus Rokuibacteriota bacterium
CGCGCACTGCGTGGTCCTCGTGGGCGACCGGCGCGCCGAAGAGCGCCATGATCCCATCCCCCTTGACCTGGTTGACCGTGCCTTCGTAGCGGTGGATCGCCTCCATCATCCGCTCGAGGACGGGGTCGAGGATCTTGCGCGCCTCTTCGGGATCGCGGTCGGCCAGGAGCTCCATCGAGCCCTTGACGTCGGCAAAGAGCACGGTGACGAGCTTGCGCTCGCCCTCGAGCTGGGCGCGCGTGGTGAGGATCTTGTCGACGAGATGCTTGGGGGTGTACGTCTGAGGGTGGGTGAAGCGGCCCGTCGCGGGAGCGCCCGCCGTCAACCCGGCGCCGCAGCCGCCGCAGAAACGCGCCTCGGCCGCCACCTCGGCGCCGCACGACGGACACGCCCGCGCCAAACGCACGCCGCACTGCTCGCAGAACCGTGCGCCGTCGCGGCTAGTCGCTTGGCAGCGCGGACACATCACGGGACAGTCTCCCGCTCGGGCTCAATGGGCACAGCTCCAGCGCGGAACGTGGCGGGAGTGTAGTCCTCGCGCGGAACGGGGTCAAGCGCGCGGGCGTGATCCTGTGCGGCCGTCATCCTGACGCTGCTCCCCCAGCCGGCCGTCTACGGCATGGCGGACTACTTCCGCGAGGCGAGCCTGCTCCAAGCACGAGCCTGTGAGGGCCCCGCGCTAGACGGGCGGCTCGGGATTCGGGCCGCGGCTCCGCCGGACGAGCACCTGGACGTCCTTGACGACGTCGCGCTCGATCTCAATGCGCGCCTCCTGCACGAAGATATCCCACGCCTCGACGGTAGCGAACCATCTCATGCGCCGGCGCGTCTCGGGCACGGCGCGCCAGCCGCGGTAGATGAGAACGCGTCGATTGGGCTGGTCGCGTCGCTCCTCCTCCTCGACCTCCCTCCCGCACAGCCGCAAGACGTCCTCGCGGGAGGTCTTGCCCGGCACGATGTGGTCCAGCGTCTCGGGCGCGAGCACCACCCCGCGCGCCCGGGGACTCGCCCCCGACGCGCCGAGGTGCAGCCGCGCCCGCACCCGCGCCAGCAGCCCCGGCATCGCGCGCCCGATGGCAGGACCGAGCGCGGGACCCGCGGCCAGCAGCAGGAGCGGGATCAGCACGATCATCAGCCCCTGGAGTCGCGAGAAGTACCCGAACTGTACGGTCATGTGCTGGGGCGTGATGCCGTCGGCGGAGCCCATGAAGAGCGAGACCACTTCCGTGCTCTCGAGCGTCTCGCTGAGCCGGCGGATGCTCGTCGGTGGGTACACCTGCTCGATGCGCAGGTGGTCCGCGTGCGTGAAGTGCACCACCAGCTCGGCGGGCGTCTCGGCCAGGCGGACCGCGCGGTCGCGGTGCTCGGCATACATGGGGAAGATCGGCCGGTCGCGCACCTCGTTGAACGACAGCGAGAACTGGTGGCGCTCGCCGGTGAAGATGCTCTCGTACCAGTGGAGCTGGCGCGGCTTGATGACGCCGCCCACGCGCATGAGCAGGCTCATCATGTAGGTGACGTTGGCCATCTGCGGTGTCCAGGGGATGCGGATCCACGTTGCCGCCGAGCTCAGGCCCAGCGCGTGGCTGTCCTGGACGAACGTGACGTAGATCGCCTCGCCGACGGGCTGGGGTGCGGCCTGGACTCCCTCGGCGTAGATGTTTTGGGCGTAGAGCGGGAGGCGGCCGTCGCCGACGACTGTAAAGCCGCGCTTCTCGACGTACTGGGCCAGCGCCTTGTCCCCCGCCGCGCGGCCTTGCGGGTTCGCGACCTCGCCGGGCCAGAGGAGGAAAATGTCCTGCTCCATTCCCGCACGGCTCTTGCCCGGTGGGATGTCGAGGGCCCAGCGCAGCTCCAGGTCAACCGGGGTCAGCGAGGGCGTGACCGTTGCGCGAATGGACAGCGGGCCAATGGCGAAGGCCGGATCGGGGCGCGAGGCGATGAAGATCTGCGCGTGTGCGTGAGCGGGCGCGAGCACCAGCGCGCTGAGCAGCGCGCACCGCAACACCAAAGTCACCGGCGCCATGGTCACCGGGCGATGATAGCAGACCTGTGATAGGCTCGGCCCATGCGCGCCACCTCGATGATCGCCGAGTTCGTCGCCAAGAGCCGTTGGGAGGACTGCCCCGCCGAGGCCGTGGACGCGGCCCGCCGGGCCATCCTCGATTCTCTCGGCGTCATGCTCGCGGGCTCGGTCGAGCCGGCGGCTCGCATCGTGACGGAGATCGCCCGATCAGAGGGCGGCGCGCCTCTCGCCACGGTGGTCGGCACCTCACTTCGCACCGGCGCCGTGTGGGCCGCGCTCGCCAACGGCACGGCTGCGCACGCGCTTGACTTCGACGACACCAACTTCGCCATGATGGGCCACCCGTCGGCGCCCGTGCTCTCGGCTGGGCTGGCGGCGGGCGAGCTCGCGCTCTGCGACGGCCGGGCTCTCGTCCACGCCTTCCTGCTGGGCTTCGAGGTCGAGACCACGCTGGCCGAGGTGATGAACCCACCACATTACGAAAAGGGCTTCCACGCCACCGGCACGCTCGGCACCATGGGCGCGGCGGCGGCGGCGGCGCGTCTTCTCGGCCTCGACGCGCAACAGACGCGCGCAGCCCTGGCCGTCGCGGCCAGCCAGGCGTCGGGGCTCAAGGAAAACTTCGGAACCATGACCAAGCCATTTCACGCAGGCGCCGCGGCAAGAAGCGGCGTGCTCTCGGCCTTGCTCGCGCGCGAGGGATTCACGGCGTCGGAGCAGGCGCTCGAAGGACCGCAGGGCTACCTCGCGGTGCTGGGCGCGGGCAAGCGCGAAGAGAGCGCGCTCGAGACGCTCGGGGCGCCGTGGAAGATCCTCAAGACGGGCGTGGCTGTCAAGCCGTACCCGGGCGTGCCGCTCTCGATGGATCAGCTGAGGGGGAAGTTCAGGGACTGCGCGCGCATCGTCCTGCCCGAGGACCGCGTCGAGTTCGTACGCGAGATGGTCGAGGGCCTCGACGGCTGCCCCGACCTCCGAAGCCTCACCGCGATCCTCGGACGCTAGATCAGTGGTGGCAGGCGACGCACTCGAGCGGCGCCTTGCGCTTCTTCGTGTCGTCGGCCGTCGCGGGCCGCGGCGCCGTGCCCCAGGCATCGGGCGTCGGCTGGACGGCCTGCACGCCCTTCTCGTTCACCGCGCGGTGGCACTCGACGCACCAGCCCATGGTCAACTTGGGCCCCGGCACCGGCATGGCCGCCAGGTTCATCAGGTCGTTGAGGTGGTTCTGGCCCGTCGTGGCGTGCACCTGCTCCATCGCCTCGATGCGGCCGTGGCAGGTCTGGCAGACGAGCCCCGCCTGGATGTGGTTCTTGTGCGGGAACTGCACGTACTCGGGGACCCTGAAGACCCGCAGCCACGGGATGGGCTCCTGCTTGTTCCAGTACGCGTGGAGCTTCTGGACCTGCTCGTTGCCCTGCGCGGCCACGATCTTGTGGCAGCCCATGCACTTCTCCACCGACGGGATCCCGGCGTCGCTGCTGCGGCGCGCGCCCGCGTGGCAGTACTGGCAGGCGATCTGGTAGGAGCCCGTGTGGATGACGTGGCTGAAGAAGATGGGCTGCACCAGCCCCTCGCGCGTGGCCGTGACGGGCAGGACCTTGGTCGGGTCGTAGGCGGGCTGCGCCAGCGTCCGGATATACGCGATGATTTCGCTGATCTGGCGGTCACCAAGCTGGGGCCTGAAGGGCGGCATCAGCGCGGAGAGCCCGACCGACTGCGGCCCGTCAGCGATGATCCGATGGAGGAACTGGTCGGGCAGCGGATTCATGACCGCGCCCACGCTGAGGTCCTGGGGCTTGACGGCCAGGTTGGCGCCGCCGGGCCCG
Source organism: Candidatus Rokuibacteriota bacterium (assembly GCA_016179165.1). GTDB lineage: Bacteria > Methylomirabilota > Methylomirabilia > Rokubacteriales > CSP1-6 > AR37. The sequence goes on from JACORX010000162.1 coordinate 3,850, forward strand.
TCACCCTTGCCCGCGTCCCCGTGGCAGGAGGCGCAGTACTGCGCATACATCTGCTTGCCCCGCGCGAGAGTTTCCTTGTGCGCGGTGGCCGAATTCGCGCCGGCGGGTTGATCGGCGGCGGGCGGCTTGGGCGCTGCCGGGACCGCGGCTACAGCGACCTGGGTCGCCCCGGGGTTCGCCTTGGCGGAATTCTTGGCTGCCCAACTCGGGAAACCAGCCAACACTCCGATGAAGACGGCCGCGACGACGAAGTAGGCGGCCCCGCTGGGTCGCAAGAACCGATCCATTCGAGTCTCTCTCCCCCTTTGAACCCGCTACACGATACAGAAATCAGCCGCCAAGGTAAAGCCGTTTGACGTCTGGGTCGGCCAGCAGTGCCGCCCCCGTGCCCTCGAAGCGATTGCGTCCCAGTTCGAGGACATAGGCCCGGTCCGCGACGGCCAGGGCTTTGGCCGCGTTCTGCTCCACCACCATCAGGGTGTAGCCGGCGCGCTTCATCTCGGCGAGCGTGTCGAAGATCAGCGAGACGAACTTGGGCGACAGCCCCAGCGACGGCTCGTCCAGGAGAATCAGCTCGGGATGAGTCATGAGCGCCCGGCCGATGGCGAGCATCTGCTGTTCGCCGCCCGAGAGCGTGCCGGCCTTCTGCCCCATCCGCTGGCTCAGGACCGGGAAGAGCGCGTAGACGCGCTCGAGACTCTCCCGGATCCTGGCGCCGTCCCGCTCGATGTAGGCGCCCATCTCGAGGTTCTCGAGGACGGTCATCTCCGGGAAGACGATGCGCCCCTGCGGGACGTAGGCGAGCCCTCGCGGCAGCACCTGGTCGGGGCGGAGGCCCGTGATATCCTGGCCGTCGAACACGACGCGCCCGCTCGTCGCGTGCACGAAACCCACCATCGTCTTGAAGGCGGTGGACTTGCCCGCGCCGTTGGGGCCGATGACGCTGACCATCTCGCCCACGCGCACCTCGAGGGTGACGTCGTGGAGGATGGGCATCTTGCCGTAGCCCGCGGTCAGCCCCTCGGCGCGCAGGAGCGTCGGCGTCACGGCCGCCGCTCGCAGACATACAGGATGTGCGGGTACGGCAGGATGTCCACCATCAGGTGACGGTGGACCGTGAATCCGACGTCCTGGAGCAGGCGCCCCAGTTCTTCGGCGTCCCAATAGCGCACGGCGGCGCCCGGGTCCATGACCTTGTCGAGGGCATGCGTGAACCAGCGCTTGTAGAAGGGCCGGCGATCCACGTCCTTGATGAGGAGCCGCCCACCCGGCGGCAGGATCTTGGCGACCTGCTCGAGCAGCGGGCGCACCGCCTCCCCCGGAATGTGGTGGACGATGTCGAGCATGTAGGCCGCGTCGAAGCGCTCACCGCCGCAGAAGTCCATGACATCGCCGACCTCGTAGTGGACATTCGAGAGGCCGAGCTTGCCCGCCGCGGCCCGCGCCATGGCGATGCGGCGCGGATTGCGGTCGAGCCCTTCGAGGCGCAGCCCCGGGTGGACGGAGGCAAAGTACAGAGAGAAGAGACCGAAGCCGCAGCCGAGGTCGAGCACCCGCCCGCGCTCGGGCAGGTACTGGCCGATCTCGTCGAGGAAGCGCTGGCGGAGGATCCAGAAGCGCCCCCAGCAGTAGCCGCGGACGATCTTGTCCTCGTAGGCGCGGATGACGCTAAGAACGCGCTCGCTTCGCATAGATCCGGTAGCCGTCGCCCTCGACGGCGAGCGTGTAATCGCGCTCGATGAGCCCCGCCACGGCGGGGAGTCCGTCGAGCCTCTCGTAGCCGGGACGGCGCCACGTGTCCCTGAAGACGACGACGGCCGTAGGCCTGCCGCGCTCGAGCTCGCGCGCGAACTCGGCGCGGAGCGTCTGAATGCGGGCGTCCGCCTCGTCGTGGAAGAAGTGGAAGTCGTAGAGGAAGCGCGTCGGCTGTCGGAGGTGCAGGCGCAGCAGCGCGTGCAGGCCGCCTTCCGTGACGTCCATCACCTGCACGGGGCCGGCGCCCGCGAGAAGCCGGAGGTCGCGCGTCAGGGCCGAGACGCGGCGCTCCTTGTCGGCGATCCACCTCGCGTCCGCCGCGTCCACGCCCTTCGCACCGAGGAACGCCACGGCCGGCACGAGCAGGGCCAGGGTGAGCGCCCGGGAGAGCGCCGGCCGCGCATCCCAACGCGAGGGCTCGACCCGCTTCGCCAGCGCGGCGAGCGGGACAGAGGCAAGCGCACAGAGGAAGACGGCGAGGGGATAGAGGTGATACTCCCACCCCTTGCCCTGCACCGCGTAGTGAAGGAAGCCGTAGACGGCGCCCACGAGCGCGAGCCAGCGCCTGATGTCGTACGGTTTCTCAGGGCTTTGCATGAAACCGAAGAGGCCCAAGGCGATGAGGCAGCTCCAGACCTGCCAGCCGTAGACGTGCCAGCGGAGCCCCTCCCAGACGGAGACGCGTCCCACGCGGCTGTAGAGCGGCAGGACATAGTCGGTGACGATCAACGCGATGGGCCCTGCCCCGCCGCGCCACGCGAGCCAGCCCAGCACGAGGACGGGCACGGTGAGACCTGCCGCGCACCACACGGCGAGCGCGCGGAACATGCCGGAGCGCCGCGCGCCAAGCGCCGACACGCCTGCGCAGGTGATCCAGAACAGCGCCGAGTGCGGCTTGATCATGATCCCCGCGCCGGCGGCGAGACCGCCCCAGAGAAGCGGCAAGAGCGCGCCGCCCGATTCCCAGGCGCGGACCGCGCCCCAGGCCGCCAGCACGAGGAAGAGGGCCAGGAGGAAATCGCGCTGGCCGGCGCGCCACGCCCCGCCGCTCAGATGGTAGAGGACGAAGAGGACCGCCGCGCCGAGCCCGCTCCACGCATCGCCCATGCGCCGCGAAAAGCCGAAGAGCGCGGCCGCCGTCAGGCCGAGCCACGCAAAGTCGAAGAGCCGCCAGGCGCGATCGCCCTCGCCCAAGAGCGTGATCACGCCCAGGTGCAGCAGGTAGACGCCGGGCACGTTCATGTCGAAGACGTCGCGGTAGGGGACGGCGCCCTGGGCCACCAGCCAGGCAATGTAGTGCATGAGCGGGGCGTCGTGGATCAGCGGCCACCCCCAGGAGCGCCAGCCGAGATAGAGCGCGAGCGCGGCGCTAGCGGCCAAAATAGGCTTCAATCACTCGCTCGTCCGTCTGGATGACGCCGGGAGGGCCCTCGGTCAGCTTCTCACCGTGGTCGAGGACGAAGACCGTCTCGCAGAGCCCCATGACGACCTTCATGTCGTGCTCGACGAGCAGCACGGTCTTGCCGCGGTCCCGCAGCGTCCGCACCGCGTCGAGCAGCTCGTTGAGGAGCGTGCGGTTCACGCCGGCGGCCGGCTCGTCGAGCAGGACCAGCTCGGGGTCCGTCATGAGCACGCGGACGAACTCGACGAGCTTCTGCTGGCCGTAGGAGAGGTTGCCCGCGTACTCGTTGGCGAGCCGCTCGAGCTTGACGAAGCGGAGCAGATCCTCGGCACGCGCCCGGGCCGCCGCATAGTCGTCCGTCGTCACCACCAGGAGGTTCTCGAGCGCCGTCAGCTCCGGGAACACGCGGATAACCTGGAAAGTCCGGCCGATACCCTGGTGGAAGATCTGGTGGGGCTTGAGCCCGTCGATGCGCTGGCCCTTGAAGCGGATCTGCCCCTCGTCGGCCTGATCGACGCCCGTGATGCAGTTGAAGAGCGTGGTCTTGCCCGAGCCTTTCGGGCCGATCAGGCCGTAGATACGACCCGCTTCGAGCGAGAGAGAGACCTTGTTGACGGCGGTGACGCCGCCGAAACGCTTGACCACGCGGTCCACCATCAGGATGGGCTCCATCAGATGGTCCGCGGCAGGTTGTACTTCTGCTGGAGGACGCCGAGGATGCCGCGCGGCATGAGCAGAACGACGGTGATGATGATGGCGCCGAAGAGAAGCTGGTGAAGATAGATGAAGCGGGCCCAGACCAGCTCCTGGAACGTGAACAAGAGGACGGCGCCCAGCACCGGGCCCCAGATGGTCCCCTTGCCGCCGAACAGCGCCATGACGATCATGGTGATCGTCGTGATGAGGGGGAACACGCTGGTGGGCTCGATGTAGCCCTGGTCGCGAGCCGCCAGGCCTCCCACGATGCCCGGGCCGACCGCCGAGAGGAGGAACGCATAGAGCTTGTAGCGGAAGGTGTCGATTCCCATCGCCTCGGCCGCCACCTCGTCTTCCCGGATCGTCATGAGGCGGAGGCCGAAGCGGGAGGTGACGATCACGTAGGTGAGCGCGGTGACCGAGAGCGCCACCAGCCCCATGGCATAGTAGATCGGCACGCTCGCGTGGAGCGTGGGCAGGGAAAGGCCGTTGCCGCCGCCGGTGAGTCCCTCGTAGTAGGACACAATGACGCGCAAGACCTCGTTGAGCCCCAGCATGGCGATGGCGAAGTACGGTCCCTTGAGCCTGAGGCACGGCCAGCCGATCACCAGCGCCAGCACCATGGCCATGACGCCGCCGGCCAGGCACGCCAAGAGCCACGGCCACCCGAGCGTGCCGATCAGGATACCGGCCGTATAGGCGCCCATGCCGAAAAAGGCCACGTGACCGAACGACACGTAACCGGTGAGCCCCGAGATCAGGTTCCAGGACTGAGCCAGCGCGATCCACATGAAGAGCTGGAGCATGGTGCGGATGCCGTAACCCGTCCCGTGCATCGGGTAGAGCGCCAGGAGGACGAGCAGCACCAGGAGACCGGCCGGCAGCCAGCGCGCCATCACGAGCGCCCCTTGAGCAAGCCTGTAGGCCTCAGCAGCAGCACCAGGACCAGCAGGACATAGGCGACCGCCTCGTTGACCTGGGTGGTGATGAACAACGAGGAGAGCTGCTCGATGAGGCCGAGGAGCAGGCCGCCCAGCAGCGCGCCCGGGTAGTTGCCGGCACCGCCCAGCACGATCACCAGGAACGACTTGAAGGTGTAGACCTGCCCCATCTCGGGCTGGATGGCGACCATCACGGCGACCAAGGTGCCGCCGGCGGCCGCCAGCGCCGAGGCGGCGCCGAAGGTAATCAGGTGGATCCGCTGGACGTTGATCCCACAGACCTGGGCCACCTCGCGGCTCTGGGAGACCGCGCGGATGGCCTTGCCGAGCCGGGTCTTCTTCAGAAGTACGAACGCGCCGGCGGTGATCGCGAGGGCGAAGGCGCAGGCAATCACGCGAGACTTGGAGAAGGCGAACGGCCCCAGGATGAAGGACCCGGTGAGGTATTCCACCGACCTCACATCGGAGGTGAAGCCGAGCTGGGCCAGGTTCACGAGCGCGATGGAGACGCCGAACATGAGCAGGAGCGAGGAAAGCTCGGGCGCGTCCACCACCCGGTGGACCAGCACCCGCTGGAGCACCACGCCGGCCAGGAAGAGCAACGGCATGGAGACCAGCAGGGAAAGGTAGGGGTTCAGCCCGAGCAGCTGGAAGAGCCAGAACGTGGTGTAGGCGCCCAGCATGAGGAGGGGCCCGTGGGCCACGTTCAGCACGCGCATGACCCCGAAGATCAGGCCCAGGCCCAGGGCCACCATGGCGTACAGCGCACCCGCCAAGAGGCCGGAGATGATCACCTGGCCGATCATGGTCGGGGTGATGACGACAGTCATGGAGCCTCGCGAGTCGAGAGGGCGCTGGCAAACCGGCGCCCGCCGGAACCCCGGCGGGCGCCCTGCCCGTGGCGAATCAGACGGTCATCTGGTCAGCGTTGGTTCCACGGCGGCGTGGGGAAGCGGGTCTTCCCGGCGGCCAGCTCGGCCGGCCACACGATCACCTTCCTGCCCTCCTGCCACTGGAACATGACCATCTTGTGGGAGACCTGGAAACCGTCCTGGTCCACCTTGAAGCCGCCGTAGACCGTGTCGTAGTCCATCTTGAGGATCGCTTCACGGATCTTCTCCCCGTCGAGTGACCCGGCGCGCTTGACGCCCTCGACGAGGATCTGGCACCCGGCGTAGCCGCCGGCGGAGTGGTAGGAGAGGTCGGCCCCGGGGAACTCCTTCTTGTACGCCTGGGCGAACTGCTGGGAACCGGGGTACGGCAGCTCCGGCTCCCACTGGGTGGCGCCGTAGATATACTCGGCGTTGCGCCCGAGCTGCTCGTAGAACTTCGGCAGGTCGCCGCCCACGGTCACCCCGTACATCTTGGGGTTGACGTTGAGCTCCTTCATCTGGCGGGTGATCGCCAGCGCGTCGTCGAAGTAGGTCGCGGCGCCCAGGACGTCGGGGTTGGCCGCCTTCATCTTGGTGAGGAGCGCGGAGAAGTCCGTGTTGCCCTTGGGGTAGGCCTCGACGAAGACGACCTGGAGGCCTTTCTTCTTGGCCAGCTCGATGGTCCCCTGCACCGTGGCCTTCGGGAAGAGCGTATCCTCGTTGACGATGGCCACGGTCTTGAGGCCCTGCTTGGCCGCCACATCGAGCAGCCCCTCGAGGTAGACCTCCGCCGGGGACTGGACCATGAAGATGTACTTCCGCCCCTTCTTGAAGATGGAGGTGGTGGAGGCCATCGGGGCCACCATGGGCATCTTGTAGCGGTCGTTGACGTTGGCCACGGCCTCGGTGATGGCCGAGGAGTAGGGGCCCAGGACCGCGTCCACCTTGTCCTGGGTGATCAGCTTCTCGTAGAGTCGCACGCCGGTGGCGGGCAGGGACTGGTCGTCGTACAGCACGAACTCGATCTTGCGCCCGAGCACGCCGCCCTTCTCGTTGACGTGCTTGGCGCAGAGCTGGTAGCCGCGGTGCTGATTCTGCCCCAGCGCGGCGTAGGTGCCGGTGAGCGACAGCGAGGCGCCGATCTTGATGGGCGCCTGGGCGCTGGCGGGCACGGAGCCGGCCAGCACCGCCAGGCCCAGGACGGCAGCCAGCATCGGTTGCCAGATGTTCGTGGCCATTGGGATCCTCCTCGGGCGGTGTGACGCGCCCCGCAGCCGGACTGGAATGGGCTTCTCTATTAGCAGACCTGACCGCGCCTGTCAACGTTCGGGGAGGGCGGCACGGCCGGCGCCCCGCCGCGCGCCTCGTTGTGCTCCCCGAGGAGCGGAGGCGGCGCATAGGCCGTGGCCTCACCGAGGATCTTGATGGGGTTGCCGACGGCGCGGATGGCGCCCGTCGGCGCGGGGAGGGACACCACCATCTCGCGGGCGAGGGCCTGGGCCCCGCCCAGGGCGTCCTCGAGCGTCTCGACGCGGGCGACCACCACGCCCAGCGGGGCCAGGCGGGCCACCCAGCGCTCGGCGCTCTCGGCGCTCAGCAGCTCGGCGAGGGCCGGGATCAGCGCCTCACGGTGACGCCGCCGGGCCGCCAGCGTGGCGTAGCGCTCGTCGGTCAGCCACTCCGGCCGCCCCACCTCGGTGCAGAATCGGCGCCAGCCTTCGTCGTGGGTGATGAACAGCGCGAGCCACCCCTCGCGAGTCGGGAACAGCTGCGCCGGCACGATGTAGGGGTGGGCCGAGCGGGCGAAGCGCCGGGCGCGCTCGCCCCCGTTGCGCCACGCCCCCGCGAGGTAGTTCAGCTGCGAGAGCATGACGTCGTACATGGCGATGTCGACCTGGCCCCCCTCGCCCTCCACGATCTTGGCCAGCAGGCCCAGGGCGGCCATGATGCCTGCCGAGTTGTCCACCGCCGAGTAGCCGGTCTTGGTGGGCGGCCCCTCGGGATCGCCGGTGAGCGCCATGATGCCGGTGACCGCCTGGATCACGTAGTCATACGCGGGCCGGTCCGCGTAGGGGCCGTCGAGGCCGTAGCCCGTGAGCGCGACGCACACGAGCCTCGGGTTCCACCGCTTCAGGCGTTCGTAGGTCAGGCCGAGCGTCTTGATCGCCGAGGGCCGGAGGTTCGCGACGAGGGCATGGGCGCCCGCCGCCAGCCCGCCGAGCGCGCGCTGCCCCTCGGGGGTGCCGAGATCCAGGGTGACGCTCTGCTTGCTGCGGTTGAGGCTGGCGAAGTAGGCGTTGTGGGGCCCGATCCAGTGGGGGCTGATCGTGCGCCCGATGTCCCCCTCGGGGGGCTCGATCTTCACCACCTCGGCCCCCAGGTCGGCCAGCAGCATCCCGCAGTACGGTCCGGCGAGCATGTGGCCCACCTCGAGCACGCGGATGCCGGTCAGCGGCCCGCTCATGCGAGCGCCCGCACGACGGCGGCGACGACGGCCTCGAGGGGCATGTCGCTGGTGAACACCCCCTTGACGCCCAGGGCCCGCAGCGCGGCGTGCCCGGCGGGCGGGATGCTGCCGCCCAGGAAGACGGCGATGTCACCGCCGCCCAGCGCGCGCAGCCGCTCGATCGTCTCCGCGGCCAGCTCCTGGTGGCTGCCGGAGAGCACGCTGAGCCCCACGGCGTGCACGTCCTCGTCCACGGCGACGCGCGCGATCTGCTGGGGGCTCTTCCGCAGGCCCGTGTAGATCACGTCGGCCCCGGCGTCGCGCAGGGCGAGCGCGATCACCTTGGCGCCGACATCGTGACCGTCGAGCCCCGGCTTCGCGATCAGGATGCGCTTGCCGCGCAGGCCCCCGCTCGCCGCAGCCGGGCTCACAGCCGGATCGGCTCCTGGAACTCGCCCCACTCGGCC
>JACORX010000152.1 GCA_016179165.1 Candidatus Rokuibacteriota bacterium
CGACACAGCCACAACGTCGGCATCACCAATCTGGCCATCCGCAAGGCCTACTATGGATCGTTCGAGCACCAGGCCTTCGTCTCCCTGGTGAACCACACGCCGGAAGCCCAGACGTTCAGCTTCAGCCTGGAGCTCGACGGTCAGCCGATCGCCGAGAGGGAGGTGACGCTCGAGCCGAGCGTGCGGCGCTCCGTCGTCGTGCCCTTCAGCCACGGCGGCGGCGGCACGGTGACCGCGCGGCTCAGGATCAACGACGATCTCGCCGCGGATGACGTTGCCTACGCCGTGCTGCCGCCGCCGCGGAAGATCGCGGTGCTGCTCGTGAGCCCCGGCAACCTCTTCCTCGAGAAGGTGCTCCGGACCGACCCCCAGGTGTCGGTGGAGGTCCGGACGCCCGATCAGTACCAGGGCGGCATGGCCGAGGCCGACATCGTCGTCCTCGACTCGACGGTGCCGTCGCGCGTGGGTCCCGGCCGGTTCGTCTTCGTCAACACCGTGCCGCAAGACGTGCCGCTCGAGGTCCTGGGCCGGCTGGAGCGCCCGACCGTGATGGACTGGGACCGGTCGCATCCCGTCATGCGCCACGTGGAGTTCACCAAGGTGGCGATCGAGGACGCGATGCGGATCCGCCCGCTCGCCGCCGGGCGGCCACTCGTCGAAGCCGTCGGCGGGCCGCTCATCTACGCGCTCGAGGAGGCCGAGCGGAGGGCGGTCTTCGTCGGCTTCGACCTGTTCAAGACGGATCTGCCGCTGCGGGTTGCCTTCCCGTTGATCCTCTCGAACAGCCTGCGCTGGCTCCACCCGGCTGGCCTCGATCAGGCGAGTCTCCAGCTCGCCGCCGGGCAGCCGATCTTGTTACCGGTCCCGCACGGCGTGAGCTCCGTCACGGTCACGACGCCGGGCGGACGCGCCATCACGGCGCGCGTGACGCGCGGCGTGGTGAGCTTCACCGAGACCGACGAGGTCGGCGTCTACACGCTCGGCACGGCGCGCGGCGACCTGCGCGTGGCGGTCAACCTGATGGATGCCGAGGAGTCCAACCTCGCGCCGCGACCGCTGCCCGCGTTGGCGGCGCCGGCCGCCGCGGCCTCGGCGCCCGTGCCCATCCAGCGGGAGCTCTGGCCGCTCTTCGTCCTGCTGGCCGTGGCCCTGCTGGCCGCGGAAGGGCTCCTGTACTGGCGGCGCCAGACGGCGGGGCGGCTCCGCGCGCCCGCGGCGCCCGGCGACCGCTGGGCCCTGGCGCTGCGGGGAGCGCTGCTCGTCGTGCTCTGTCTCACGCTGCTCCGCCCGACGCTGCCGAAGTGGGTCGACCGGCTCAACGTGGTGTTCCTCCTCGACCTGTCGGACAGCGTGAGCCTCGCCGCGCGCGAGCGCGCCTATCGGTTCACCGCCGAGGCGGTCCGGCACATGAAGACCGGCGACCGGTCGAGCGTGATCGTCTTCGGCGAGGAGGCGGTCGTGGATCAGCCGCTCGCCCAGCGCGCGGCGCTGGAGCGTCCGAAATCCCAGGTCGGCGGCCGGGGCACGAACGTCTTCCAGGCGCTCCAGCTCGCGCTGGCGACCCTGCCTCCCGCGCAGGCCAACCGGATCGTCATGCTGACCGACGGGCGGCAGAACGCAGGGAACGCGCTGGCGGGCGCGCAGGCCGCGAAGGCCGCCGGCGCCGACATCTATTACGTGGCGGCGCCCCTCACGTTCACGCAGGAGGTGGTGGCGGAGTCGATGGTGCTGCCGCAGGAGGTGAAGTTCGGCGAGCCCTTCCAGGCCAAGGTCGTGGCGTGGAGCCTGCGCGAGACCAACGGGCGGATCTCCCTCTTCCGCAACGGCGAGTTCCTCGGCTCCCAGGTGGTGCGGATGATCGCCGGCAAGAACGTCTTCAGCTATCGCCAGTCGCTCGACGCCAGCGGGATCCACGTCTACCAGGCGGCGATCGAGGTCGAGGGCGACACGATCGAAGACAACAACCGCGCCGTGGGCACCGTCGTCGTGCGCGGCAGACCACAAGTGCTGCTCGCCGACAAGGACCGGAGCCACGCGCAGTCCCTGGCCGGGGCGCTCCGCTCGCAGAACATCGACGTCACGGTCGTGGAGCCGCCGCAGATCCCCAAGGATCTGGCGGGGCTGCAGAAATACGACGGGCTCGTGCTGGCGAACGTCTCGTCGCTGCGTCTGAGCAAGGCGCAGATGACCAACGTCCGGGACTACGTCCGCGATCACGGCGGCGGCCTGCTCATGGTCGGCGGCGAGGAGAGCTTCGGGCTCGGCGGCTATTACCGGACGCCGATCGAAGAGGCGCTGCCGGTGACGATGGAGGTCAAGCAGAAGGTCGAGATCCCGAGCCTGGCCGTTGTGCTCTCGATCGACCGCTCGGGCTCCATGGCCATGACGACGGACGACAAGGCGACCAAGCTCGACATCGCGAAGGAGGCCTCGCATCTTGTCGTGGACCTGCTCGACGACCGCAACGAGGTCGGCGTCATGAGCTGGGACACCGAGTTCGTCTGGGACTCGCCGATCCGCCCGGCCCGCGACAAGCAGGCCATCCACCATGCCATCGCCACGGTCAAGGCGGGGGGCGGCACCGACGGCTACCCGGGGCTCAAGGAGGCCTACCAAATCCTGTACGATCGTCCAGCCCTGCTCAAACACGTCATCTTTCTCTCCGACGGGCAGATGACGCGCGGCGACTTCGCCGGCCTCGTGCGGCGCATGACCAAGGACAAGATCACCGTGTCCACGGTCGCCATCGGCAAGGACGCCGATGTCCAGTTGATGGTGGACATCGCCAAGTGGGGGCGCGGGCGCTTTTACTACACGGACGAGGGCGCGACGGTGCCGCGCATCTTCACCCTCGAGACCCAGCTCGCTTCCAAGGCTTCGCTGGTCGAGCAGCCCTTCAAGGCGTCCGTCGCCTCGCCCGCGCACGAGGCCATACAGGAGATCAACTGGAAAGAGGCGCCGCCTCTCGGCGGCTACGTCGCTACCACGCTCAAGGGCAATGCCGAGATGGTCCTCATGACCCACCAGGAGGACCCGCTGCTGGCCACGTGGCGCTACGGCTTGGGACGCTCCGTGGCCTTCACCTCGGACGCCAAGGGCAAGTGGGGCGTGCTCTGGCTGCGCTGGGGTGGCTTCAACAAGTTCTGGTCTCAGGTGACGCGGTGGACGCTCCGAACCGGCTCGCGCAGCGACACGGTGGCGACGGTCTCGCGCGTGGACGACACCGGCGAGGTGGTGGTGGACGCCATCGATAGCAAGGGCGAGTTCGTCAATTTCCTCGACTCCCAGGTCGGCGTCGTGTCGCCCGACAAGCAGCGCACCGTGGTGGAACTCGAGCAGATCGGCCCCGGCCGGTACCGTGGGCGCTTCCCGGCCTCCCAGGAGGGCGTCTACCTGGTCGGCATGGCGCAGCGCAAGGGCGACCAGATGGTCGGCTCGCAGCTGGCCGGGATGGTGGTACCTTACGCGCAGGAGTTCCGGGACTTGGGGGTGGACGAGACATTCCTCAGGGAGATCTCGGAGCTGACGGGCGGCGGCCCGGTCGGCCAGCCGCGCGACGTCTTCGTGCAGAGCCGAAGGAAATCCCGTCTCTCGTTGGACCTGTGGCCGTGGCTGCTCGGCGCCGCCGCGATCCTACTCGTGCCCGACATTGCGCTCCGGCGCGTCGGCCCCGGCGCTTTCGGACGGGTGGTGACGCGTCTCAAGACCATACGGATGGGAAAAGGAGGGCCGAGCCGTGACACGAGCCGAACAACCTAGCCCGATCGTCCGTATCGCCTGCATCGTGCTGCTCACGGCCGTGCTCTCGTCCGCCGCGTGGGCCCAGACTGCCGGCCCAGGCGCGGCGACAAAGGTCAGGAGCGTGCTCATCCTGCCCTACGCCACGACGGAGCTTGCCCGCGATGAGCAGTGGCTGGGCGAAGCCGCGGCGCAGGCGGTCATGAACGCTTTCCGTCAGGTGCCGTTGATCATCCAGGTGGACCGTGCCCGGCTGAAGACCTTGCCCCAGCCTGAGTCGTGGAACGAACCCTCCGCGGTGGCGGCGGCCCGCGCCGTGCGCGCCGACGTCGCGATCCTGGGGGAAGTGCGCCGCTCGGGCGGCGACCTCGTCATCCTGGCCCGCTGGGTCGAGTTCCACGGCGAGCGCGTGGACCGCGGCCAGCTGGACGCGATCCCCGTCCCCGACGGCGGACTGCTCGATCGGCTCCGGAGCCTGCCTACCGCGTATGCGAAGGCGATCAAGATCTCCGCGACGGAGCCGGAGGCGGCGCGTATGCAGAAGTGGGCGGTGGGGACGGTCTCGCCCAAGGCATGGGAGGCCTACGTACGCGGGCGCATCGCCGCCTTGCGAGGCACCGCGGACGGCAATGAGACTGCGGTCGACGCCCTGAGCCGCGCCATCGAAGCGGACGCCCAGTTCGTCCTCGCCCAGTACGCGCGCGCGACGGTGCACCAGACGATCGGCAACCGCTGGAAGGCGTCGGCGGACTTCCGTGCGTCCGCCCAAATGGACCCGACCTTCCCCGAGGCGTACAAGGGGCTGGGCGATCTCTACCTCACGGCGCCCCGGCGACTCTTCGACGAAGCTGTCGGGGCCTACGAGAAGGCCATCGATCTGCGCCCGTTCTACGCCGAGGCCTATGTCGGGCTCGGTGACGCCAAGGCGGCCAAGGGCAACGTGGACGGCGCCATCGGCGCCTACCAGAAGGCGCTGGTTCACAACCCGCTCTCCGGCAAGGTCTTCGCGAGCCTCGGCAAGATCTACTATTCGGAGAAGGGGCTCTACTACGAATCGGTGCAGGCCTACAAGAAGGCGGTGGACCTCGACCCCATCAGCACTGAGGCGCGGATGGGGCTGGCCGAGGTCTACGAGGACAAGGGCCTCTACGAGGAGGCCATCGGCGAGTACCGGAAGGTCGTGGAGCTCGACGCCAAGAACACTGGGGCGCTCTACAACCTGGCGCTGGTCTACGAG
>JACORX010000167.1 GCA_016179165.1 Candidatus Rokuibacteriota bacterium
CCCGTAGAGCCCTTCCTCCTTGCCGAAGAAGCTCTCCACCATGGTCCACCACGGCGTGGGCGGACCGTAGAGGATCCAGAAGAACTTGTCGGCCTGCCAGGTCTGGAGGAGGAAAAAGACCCCGGTGAGCGTGAGCCCCCAGCCGACCGTGCGCCGCGTGGCCTCCAGCACGGCGAGGATCAGGAGCGTGCCCAGCACGACGTCGGCCGTCGTCGCCGCGTAGCCAGGGTCGACGAGCCGGTGGAGGTGCGCGAGGGTGTAGACCTGGGCGCCGAGCACCACGGTCATCGCGCCGAGGTCCACCGCGACGTGCCAGGTGAGCGGCGCGCTGAAGCCCCTCCGCCCAAGGGGGAAGAGCAAGAAGGCGAGGAGGAGCATCAGCGCCAGATGCGTGGAGCGGTGCGCGTGCGCCTCGGATTGGCCGAAGTAGGTGCTGTAGAACTGGAAGAGGCCGAGCGCGAGGGAGAGCACGACGATCCCGACGGCCAGCGGGGTCTGGGGTCCGCGGCGTCGTTTGAGGAGCCAGTTGACGCCCGTCGCCTCGGGGGCGGGCGGAAGCTCGGCCGCCGGGACCGTGCTCACGCGGGCCTACCGCGCGATCCCGACCTCCTTGTAGTAGCGGAACGCTCCGGGGTGGAACGGGATCGTGGCCCCCTCCATGGCGACCTTGATGTCCGCCTGGTCGATGGACGGCGAGATCTCCCGCAGCTCCTTGATGCGCTCCCACCAGAGCTTCGTCAGCCGGTAGGCCAGCTCATCGCTCAGGCCGGCGTCGATGATGAGCTGCTGGTAGTACCCGGGCGACGGCAGGTCCCCGTCCACGGCGCCGTAGAGCCCCTTCGCGACCTTGGCCTTGATGGCGCCCGGGACGATCGCGATTGCGCGGTCCACCACGTCGGCCGGGAACGGAATCGCCCGGAGCCCGACCGCCTGCTGGACCACCATGAGGTCCGGGTAGGGCACCTGGGCGGGGATGAAGATGGCATCGACGTTCCGGTCCTGGAGCGCCTTCGAGCGATCGGTGATGGAGGTGTAGCTGATGGTGCCGCCCTCCGCCTTGAACTTCTCGGGCGCCATGCCGGCGGCCGTCATGACGGCTTCGGCGAGCACGGTGGTGCCCCAGCCGCGGTCACCGGCGACGATCCGCTTGCCCTTGATGTCGTGGAAGGTCTTGATCGGGCTGTCCTTGAGCACGAAGAGGGCGACGACCGTGATCCGGCCGAGGTGGCTCGCCACCAGGCGCATGTTCTTGTACGCCTCTTTGTAGGTGCCCCGGCCGTGGTACGCCTCCTCGGGGTACGGAGCAAACGTGAAGCCGAGCTGGACCTCGCCCTTTCCCAGGCGGCTCACGTTGACCACGGCGCCGCCGATCAGCGTCGTGGCCGCCACCTCGGGCAAGGCCTCGGGGATCAACGTGGAGAACTTGGCGCCGGCGCGGACCCAGTCCCCGCCGGCGCTCGACACGCCGATTTTGATGAACTTGACCTCCGGTTTCCACTGGGCTGCGGCAACGGGGACGAGCGCGAGCGAGAGAACCAACGCGAGCGCGAGCCATCGTCTCATGGTCGTCTCCTCCTTCGTTTCCTCCCGGCCGGGCCTTTCACCGTCCCGGGGACCTCCCACGGGGTGGACAAAGCCCACCGATGGGCGCGATACTGCGCCGGTGATCGCGGGGCTGTCAAGGATCACGTTGTTGGCCCTCGCAGGCGCTGACCCACGCCCGAACCGAGTCGGGTTCACCCACCGTGGCACCATGGATGATGTCATGATGCGGCTCTGCGACGTCTAGCTCGCCCTCCGGTTCATCCCGATCGCCGGCGTGCTCGGGTCCAGTCCGCGTCATCCTCATCCTGGCAGTAGGCGGCTGGGTGGTCGGCGCGCGGCTCACGCGGGGACAAGTGGATTCGCCTGGCAGGCGAATCGCCCGTCCTCGCGGGAACGGGCCTCGGTGCAACGCCTGAGAGCGGAGTGATGGGCTGGGGCGGCATGTTGAACGACGGCCGCGCCTATGTCACGATCACCTGGTGGCTCATGACATTATGCCGTACAAGACCTTCGGCTTCACGAGCGAGCAGGTGATGATCCGCGACAGCGTGCTCGCGCTGATGCAGCGCGTCTTGCCGATCGAGAAGATCCGGGAACTCGAAGCGCGCGACGAATATCCCGCCGAGGCCTTCCAGGCGTTGGCCCGCGACGGCTGGCTCAGCCTGCCGTTCCAGGAAGTGTATGGCGGCGGCGGCGCGAGCTACAAGGACATGGCCGTCTTCATCGAGGCGCTCGGCTACCACCACGCGGGCATCACCTCGGCGTACATGACCACGGTCGTCTACGGCGGCATGCAGGTGCAGTCCCATGCGGACGAGGAGCTGAAGCGGCAGATGCTGCCGCGCATCATGAAGGGCGAGCTCCGGATGGCGATCTCCTACACGGAGCCGAGCAGCGGCTCCGACGCGGCGGCCATCCGCACCCGCGCCGTGCGCCAGGGTGACGACTACGTCATCACCGGCCAGAAGGTCTTCACGACAAACGGGCACGTGGCGGATTTCCTGATCGTGTCCACCAAGACCAGGCCGGACGCAGGCCACCGCGGCATCAGCCTCTTCGTCGTCGACACCAGGAGCCCCGGCGTCACCATCCGCCCCCTGGACTCGATCGGGCGGCGCACCAGCCTGCCGAACGAGGTGTTCCTCGACGACGTGCGGGTGCCGGCCCGCAACCTTCTCGGGAAGGAGAACGAGGGCTGGCACAAGCTCATGCGTGGCCTCAACCTGGAGCGCCTTTTGCTGGCCGCCGCCGGCGCCGGCCAGTGCATGAAGATCATCGAGATGGCCAGGGAGTGGGCGCGCACCCGCGTGACCTTCGGCCGCACCATCACTGAGTACCAGGCGATCTCGCACAAGTTTGCCGAGATGGCGATGCTGACCGAGAGCGTCCGGCTACACGCCTTCAACACCGCCGAGATGCTCGATGCGGGCGAGGACCCGATCCTCGAGACTGCGATGGCGAAGACCATCGCGACCGAGCACAACATCCGGGTGGCCGACCTGGGCGTTCAGATCATGGGCGGGATGGGCTACATGCGCGGCGACATGTCGCGCATGTGGCTGGATGCGCGGCAGGGGACCATCGGTGGCGGCTCGAGCGAAATCATGCGGAACGTCATCTCCCGCCTCGTGCTGGCCTGAGCCCGCGTCAGGTCGTCCCTCCCGCGAGCTCCGCCATGAGCTCCATCGTCTCGGCCCGGTGCGTGACGATCGTCAGACCGGTGCGGCCGCTCTCGGCCCACGCGCGGTAGGGCTCGCGGATGCGCGCGGGAGGCCCCACGAGCGACATCTCGTCGCAGAGATCGTCGGGGACGGCGGCAGCCGTCTCGTCCTTCCGCTTGGCGAGGAAGAGATCCTGGATGTGCTGCGCGACGTGCACGCCCATGAGGGCCATCGCCGCCTCCTTTTCGCCGACCACTACGATACACTTCTGCCGGCCCATTTCGCCTGAGCTGCTGGCGTTGATGTTTCCTATGGGCGACAATGCGCGCGGCTCTGGCTCCTCACCGCACGAGGGCATGCATGCCTCCGGAGGTTCCCAATGCTCGACCGTCGAAGCCTTCTCAAGCTGGGTGCCGCAGGCGCAGCCGCTCTGGGTACCGGCATCCACCTCGCCCACGCCCAGGAGAAGCCCAAGCGCGGCGGCACGCTCACGATCGGTCGCAATCACGACGCCGACACGCTGTACCCGGGGCCTCAAGTACCATCCGATTCACGGCATCTACAAGCTCATGGACGTGTGGGTCGTGTGCGGAGATGCCCTCCATGACGGCGGCAAAACGCATTGCGATCCGGGCGGGATATGTCATCGCGTTCGACGGGCGGGGCCATCGCCTCCTGCGAGACGGCGTGGTTGTCATCGAGGGCGACAGCATCGTCCACGTCGGGCCGCGCTTCGATGGGCGCGTGGACGAGACGCTCGACGCGTCCGACCGCGTTCTCACGCCCGGCCTCATCTCGACCCACGCGCATATCGGCGGTTCGCCGCTCGACCGCTCCTTCCTCGAGGACCGCGGCAACCCGCAGTTCTGGTACTCCGGGCTCTTCGAGATGCTGCCCGTGCGAAGCGAGGCGCAGGACGAGGAGGCCGGCCGCGCCTGCGTGGATTTCTCGATGGCCGAGCTGCTGCGCGGCGGCGTGACGACGGTGATGGAGATCGGGACGCTCGGCGAGTACGTGGTCGAGCGCGCGCCGCACTACGGCCTCCGCGTCTATATGGGGCAGGCCTTCCGCTCCGGGAAGTGGCTCACGAAGGACGGCACGCGCGTCGAGTGGGAGTGGAACGAGGAGCAGGGACGGCAGGGGCTCGAGCGGGCGATCGATTTCCACACGCGCTGGGATGGCGCGCACGGAGACCTCGTGCGCTGCTTCGTCTCGCCGTCGCAGATCGACACCTGCACGCCCGACCTGCTCAAGGACGCCAAGCGCTTCGCCGACGAGGTCAGGCGGCCCTATCAGGTGCACACCTCGCAGTCGGTGGTCGAGTTCAACGAGATGGTGGCGCGTCATGGGAAGACACCGATCGCCTGGATGAAGGACTTGGGCGTTCTCGGCCGGAACACCGTCCTCGGCCACGCCATCATCATCGGCGGCTCTTCGTGGACGAATTATCCGGACGGCGATATCCGGCTCATGGCCGAGGCCGGCTGCTCGGTGGCCCACGCGGTGTGGGTGTTCGCGCGGCGCGGCGTGGCCATGGAGTCCTTCAGGCGCTACCGCGAGGCCGGCGTCAACATGTCGCTGGGCACCGACACGAATCCCCAGAGCGTGATCGAGGCCATGCGCTGGGCGGCCGTGGTCTCGAAGATGATGGAGCGGAACACGGAGGCGACCACCGCCGCGCACGCCTTCGACGCGGCGACGCTCGGCGGGGCGCGGGCGCTCCTGCGCGACGACCTCGGCCGGATCGCGCCGGGCGCCAAGGCCGACCTCGTGCTCTGGAAGGCCTCGTCGTGGCGGATGACGCCGATCCGCGATCCCGTCAAGAACATCGTCTACAACGCGAGCGACGAGGACGTGGATCGCGTGTACGTCAACGGCCGTCTCGTCGTGGACGGCGGGCGCGTGCAGGGCGCCGACGAAGGCGCCATCCTAGGCGCCCTCCAGGCCGGCGGCGAGCGCATGTGGCCGCGCATGACCAAGTCCGACTGGGCGGGACGGGGCGCCGACCAGCTCTCGCCCCAGACGTACCGCGAGTGGGGCGACTAGCCGGCGCTCTTCGGCCACATCTCTCGGCCTGGGTGTCCAGCCGCCGACGCTCGAGTGAGGCGCAGGAAGGAGACCGCCCCCCGGCCGCCGCCGTCTGGCATTGTAGCGGTCATGCAGCGACTCCCACCCAACCGCATCCTCGCCTGGATCTGCGTCCTCATCGCGGTCAATCAGCTCGGATTCGGGGGCATCGTGGCGGTCGTGGCGCTGTATGCCCGGTCCTTCGGCGTGTCACAGTCGGCCATCGGCGTGACCATCGCGATCTACGGGCTGGCGCGCTTTCTCGTCGCCATGCCCGCCGGCCGGCTCGCGGACGGCCTCGGTCGCCGGCCGGCGCTCGCAATCGGAGGCCTCGTCACGGCTGCCGGCAATCTCCTCTGCGCGTATGCGCCGAGCTTCGCGGTGCTCGTGGGCGCTCGCTTCGTGGCCGGCGCGGGAGCCGCGCTCGTCCTGATATCCGGCCAGATCATCCTGGCCGACATCACCACGCCCGAGCGACGCGGGCGCACCATGGCCATCTACCAGGGGGTATTCCTGTTCGCGGTGGGCATCGGACCCTTGCCCGGCGGGCTCCTGGCCGAGCACTACGGGCTTCGAGCGCCATTCCTGGCCTATGCGGTAGCCGGCGTCCTGGCCGCGGCGCTCGCCTGGGCGCTCATCCCGGAGACGAAGTCCGCCCGAGGCCCGGGAAGCTCGGAAGCCGCGCTCGCGCTCCCGCCGTTCGGCTCGCAGGTCCTCCTTCTCACGGGCCACACGGGCTTCATGCTCGTGAGCCTGGTCAGCTTCATGAGCGCCGTGGCCCGCACGGGCGCGCTGTTCAACGTCATCCCGGTCCTGGCTCAGGACAGGCTCTCTCTCAGCACGGACCGTATCGGCCTGGGTTTGGCGCTGGCGAGCCTGGTCGGCCTGGCCGTGGTCTATCCCTCCGGCGTGCTCGTGGACCGCTACGGCCGCAAGCTCGTGATCGTGCCCGCGACGCTCGTGGCCGGCGTCTCACTCCTGCTCTTCCTCCTGGCGCCTTCGTATGCCTGGTTCCTGGCCGGCTGCGTCGCCTGGAGCCTGGCCGTCGGCGTGAGCGGCGCGGCGCCGGCGGCCTACGCGGCCGACGTCGCGCCGCCCGGTATGAACGCGGCCGCGATGAGCGCCTTCCGGATGCTGGCCGATCTCGGCTATGTCGTGGGACCAATCGCGCTGGGCCTGGCCACCGACCTCGTCGGCGCCGACGCAGCGCTCGGCACCACAGCCCTGCTGCTGGCCGCCACCGCGCTGCTCTTCGGTCGCTACGCCCCCGAATCGCACCGGGGGGCGGGCCGCCACGGGGGCGCATAAGCCTGACAAACGCCCTTTCCTCGACCAGGTCAGTGGGTGGGCCGCATGAGCGTCGCGATGGCCCGTGACGCGTCGGCTGGTTGGAGCCCGCGGGCCGGATGCGTCAGAACGAGATGAGAGCGTAGCTCGCCCATGATGACGTGATCGTCGATGATCGCGTAGCCGACCACGGCATGCTCGGCCAGCCAGGACGCGATCTCCGCTCCCCGATCGGAGCCGGGCGCGCCGATCGGGGTCTTGTCGACAATGCTGCCGGTGAACCCCGCCCCTTCCAGGATCTCCTGCAGCGCGGCGATGGTCTTGCCGTACCGCCAGGTGGACGAGACGACGACGTCGGCTCCGCCTCGCGTCACGATCTCGTTCAACACCTGGATGCACGCAGGGTCCAGGTCCCCGTACCGATCCCATCGGAGGATCGGTGCCAGCACGCCGTCGATGTCGAGAAAGATCACCCGTCGCGTCATGTCCTCCGAGTTCACGCTGGAAGCATACCCCGGCGCCTTGACTACAGGGAACGCCACGGCTAGGTTTTCCGTGACAAGGCAGACCCCTGGCGGAGTGGCCCATGGAGATGGCTCGTCGGTGATTCCCGGCGGGCGCCGGCGCGGTGGCCACGATCGTGACGTTCCGAGTCGACGCCGGCAGTGGCAAGCGTGTCGCCACCGGCCGGGTCATCAAGACGTTGGTGTTTCCTCTGGGCCGACCGCGCGGAGGCGCATTACCTGACGACGCTGCAGCAGCACCGGATCATCCCGCACAGCGCCAAGGTGAAGGGCTCGACGGTCACCCCGAGCCATTACCTCAACAACCGGCTCGATATCGTGTGGCCGGCTGAGTAACCCGCCGCCGACTCCGCCCCTTTTCCGCGCTATCTCCTCGATTCGCCCAGAGCACTTGACAGTGCGTTTTTCGTACTGTAGTGTCCGTCGTCAGTACTGAGAGGAGACGCGGCCCGGGATGGCCGCGTCGCCGGGCCCGCCCACAGGGGGCGGGCGGCCCGGACGTGCATCGATCAACCGTCCCCGATGGCCGGCGTCGCCCGGCCTGCCGCAAGGAGCCTCAACCGTGAATTCCGTCGAGGTCTACCGCAACCTTGTTCGCACCGCCCACGAATTCCTCGAAAGCACCCTCGCCGACGTCACGCCCGCCCAGCTCACCTGGGACCCGCCCGGCAAGGCCTTCAGCATCGGGGCCAACTACGCCCACGTGCTCGCATCCGAGGACATGATCATCCAGGGAATGCTGAAAGGGAAGGACCTCCTGGCTGCCTCTACCTGGGCGGGCAAGACCGGCGCGAGCGAGGCCCCTCCCGCCGGGCCCGGCGGGGACCTCAAGGCCTGGAGCCAGCGGGCCACGCTCGATCTCGCCGGGATGCGTCGTTACGGCCAAGCCGTCTACGCAGCCACCGACGACCACCTCGCCTCGTTTACCCCCGAGGACTTCAGCCGGCCGCTCGATCTGTCGCGCTTCGGCTTCGGCATGCAGACGGTCATGTTCATGCTGGGCGCGCTTCTGATGAACGCCTCGATGCATACGGGAGAGATCTCGTGCCTCAAAGGCCAGCAGGGAGCCAAGGGTTACCCGATGTGAGCAGAGGGAAGCTGGCCATGATCACGCGCCTGCGCGACGAAGGCCCCAAGGACTTCGGCACCGTGCGGGCGGCGACGTTCAAGGATTCCGAAGGGAGCCCGCTCCACCTCCCGCAGTGTGACCACTGACATGGCCGCCGCCCGCTATCCGCAGTTCTGAGCGCTGGCCCGCGCCGCCGAGGTCCTCGGCGAGCGGTGGACGCTGCTCGTCGTGCGCGAGCTGCTGCTCGGCCCCAAGCGCTTCAGCGATCTCCGCGAGCGCCTGGACGGAATCAGCCCCAGCGTCCTGACCGAGCGCCTGGCCCGGGTCGAGGCGCTGGGGCTGGTGGGCCGGTCCGTGCTACCACCGCCTGCGGCCTCGACCGTCTACGAGCTGACCGAGAACGGCCAGGCACTGCGGCCGGCGGTGTACGAGCTGATTCGCTGGGGCGGCCGGTTCCTCCATCCGCGGCGCAAGGGCGACCGCACCGAGCCCGAGTGGATGCGGCTGGCGCTGGACGCGCTCGCCCGCCGCGGGACCTCCCCGCCACGGCGGTTTCTTCTGCGGGTGCGCGAAGGCCGAAAGGAGGCCCTCGTGCACGTGGCGGGCGGGCGCGGGGGCACGACCGTCAGCGCCGGGGCGGCGCCTGCCGATGCCACGCTCCTGCTCGACGTCCCGACGCTGCTTGACGTCGCGAGCGGGCGTCTGCCCCTTTCGCGCGCCGTCGAGAGCGGCGCCGTGGAAGCGAGCGGGAATCTCGCCGCGCTCCCGGACTTCGCCAAGCTCTTCGAGAGCGCAAACCCTCGTAAATAGCAGGCTGGCGTCAGCTATGCGCTGGCACCGGCGGGTCCTGTTCGAATGATCGAGTAGGTCGGGCTCCCTGCGGGGCCTGTCAAGGGCTAAGGACACAGCACTTCCTTGCGCGCTCCCATCGCGTAGGCGTGCGGGTCCCGCGACTGCACGCGCCCCCGGGCTCGCGGCAATCCGGGGGCGGTCGGCCGTATCTGGTCTCGTACGGACATGCGTGGCATACTGTTCGTACGGAGGCTTTGCCGATGCGGAAGAAGCTGACGAAGACGGGGAACAGCCTGGCGCTCGTGCTGGACAAGCCGCTGCTCGACCGGGTAGGGATCGACGCTACCACGCCGCTCGAAGTATCCACGGACGGCCAAGTGATCGTGATCTCGCCTGTCCGCGCCCGCCGCCGGACGGCCCGGCTCAAGAAGGTGGCCGAGGAGGCGCACCGACGCTACGGCGGCGCGTTCAGGCGGCTGGCCGAGTAGTGAGGGTCGTCTTCCTGTCCCAGGACGAGGTCCTGGCCCTGCATGCGGATCAGATCGAGCGGTACGGTGGAAGCCGCGGCATTCGGGACCCGGGCCTGCTGGATTCTGCCCTGTCCATGCCGCGCGCGACGTTCGGAGGACAGTGGCTGCACGGCAGCCTCCACGAGATGGCCGCCGCCTACCTCTATCACTTGGTCCGGGGTCATGCGTTCATCGACGGCAACAAGCGCGTCGGGCTGATGGCGATGCTGGTGTTCCTCGGGCTGAACTCGCTCAGGCTGGACGCGACGGAGGACGAGCTGGTCGAGCTGGTGCTCGGCGTGGCGGCCGGCCGGATGAGCAAGGCCGAGGTCGCCGTTTTCGTGAAGCGACATGCTCACAGGGCCCGAGGTTAGCTCTCCTCCTCCTTCTTCGTGAAGTACTACGTCGCGGGCCTCACCGCCGGCGCCGTCAAGGGCAGGCCGGGCCCTTCGGGTTCGCATCACCTCCACGTCCCGCTAGCGCGCCGGCTCCGCGACGAAGAGCGGGATCTTCCGGGTGGTCTTCGCCTGGTAGTCCGCGTACGGCGGAAACGCCGCGACAGCAAGAGCCCAGAGCCGGGCCCGCTCGGCTTCGTTCTCGACCTCGCGCACCCGCATCGCCTGGACCACCGTAAGGTCGCGAATCTCGACGGCCGGGTTCACGCGCAGGTTGTGCACCCAGAC